>JAISRS010000225.1 GCA_031273485.1 Prevotellaceae bacterium | reverse complement strand
TTTAATATTTTTTTTTATATGATTTTCTCTCGCTCAACTCTCTCTCTCTCTCTCTCTCTCTCTCTCTCTCTCTCTCTCTCTCTCTCTCTCTCTCTCTCTCTCTCTCTCTCTCTCTCTCTCTCAAGAACTATGCCAAAACAGCAATCAAGTACCTTATTTGTCGGATATTTATGTAGAGAAAGACTATTTAAAAAATCTAAAAAAAGACACATATTTTTTTGTTTTTTTTCTATTAATTAAAAATGTTCAATGTTCAGCAAGAACGTTCAGCATTTTTGCGGTTGCAAAGATATAAAGTTTTTTTTGAAGACATAATATTTTTTTGAAAAAAAGTTTATAAAAATTGGCTAAATCTTATTTTGAGGCGCTATGCCGTAGCAATGACTGCGCAGCCTCCAGCCTATCCCTCAAGTGGGTAGCCGTCATTGCGAGGGGGAATATTGGTAGCAATAAACAAGAGAGAATGACAACCTTTCAGCCTTCCTTTAAGGTCTTTAAAGACCTTAAAGTGGGAGCGCTCCCGTTCGGCGTAGCGTCATTGGTAGGGTTAATATTGGTAGCAACAAACAAGAGGGAATGACAGTCCTCTCTTAAGAGTTGAGAAGGGGCAAGGCCCCTTTCTGTATTCCTGACGATTATGTGATTTTTGTCATTGGTAGATGTAGAGACGCAATGCATTGCGTCTCTACGTAGCGCCGAACATGTCATTGGTAGTCATTATGACGGTGCAATCGGAAACAATCCAGAGGCTGAAAGGCTGTCATTTCCTCTTGTTTGTTGCTAACAATATTACCCCTGCCAATGACGTTACGCCGAACAGATGGAACGTAGTCGTCATCTCCATCCATAGCACCTCAAAAACAGATTTAGCCGAAAAAGAGCAATTTTAATGCAGTCACAACTCGCTTCAAGAGAAAAAGATATTATTTCCGCAATTAAATTTTTATGTTTCGCAACATAAAAAATGCTGTTTTTTAAGGCTTTAATTGATTATAAATAAAAAATCCTGCAAAGTATAACTTTAATATACAGTTAGATACATATCTGTTGATGGTTATTATATCAATATCTCCGTATTTTAACATTATTGTAATAATATTTTTATTGTAAACTTTTTATCTAATTTTGACGTTCGAAATATTTTAGATGCAAGACAGTTAGAGGTATTATAAAAATTCCGACATAACATTATTATTAATTATAAATTTTTTAGAATATGAATAAAGCAAAATTAGTTAGTGAAATTGCACAAAAAGCGTCTTTAACAAAAACCGACACAAAAAAGGTTTTGGATGCATTTTTTGACGTTGCTTCAACCTCTTTGGGAAAAGGAGATAAAGTAACATTAATTGGATTTGGGACTTTTTCTGTAGTAGAAAGAGCTGCAAGAGTGGGTCGTAACCCTGCTACCGGCAATGTTCTTCAAGTTCCTGCAAAAAAAGTTGTAAAATTTAAACCTGGGGCGGAACTAAGCAGTAAGGTAAAATAGCAAAAAAAGGTGGTCGAAAGACCACCTTTTTTGTGGTGCAGGACGCTTCCGAAAACCTCAGCTCCTGCACTTTCGTATCGAAAGAAACAGACTCAAAAGTAATTTAGCACGCAGATGAAGCAATCCGGCAAATAGAACGTGTATTTCTGGATTGTTTCCGGCTTATTCCTCACCGTCGTAATGACGAACGCGGCAGTGAGCGTCAAGTCCCGCAGGGTAGGTAGTGCAAAATTAACATTACTTTCTGCCTTACCTGCCAGCTTACGTCTTCGTTTAACCGCGAGATTTTCAGTCTGCCAAAAATTACATCAATTTCTGAGATAAGATACAGACAGGGTTTAGAACCCTGCAGGGGGCTGCGCCTTTCAAAGTCCTCAAACAATGAATTGCCGTTAAAGAACGGTGAACTATGAATCTGCGTACATCCTTAAAATATGCGTCATCTGCGAGCTTTTAAGACGGCTTCAACTCGTGAAAATCCGTTCAATTCGGTGACGACATTACGACTTGCGGCTCAGATTTTCCGCGTGTTTGGATACCAGCGAATAGTCGAAGCCGCGGGATAATCCGAAGCGCATAAGTTTTGCGTATATTTCGGAACTGTTCAGTCCGGTTTTTAGACTTTTATGTTTTTTATTCAGTAATTCCGACACTATATTGTCTTGGTCAACATCCGGTTCTTTATCATTAATAGCCTGTTCGATTAATGCTGCGGCTATTCCTTTTTGTTTTAATATTGATTTTACTTTCAGAGGACCCCATTTTTCGAGAAGCAATTTGTCATTGACAAAGGCTTTTACATAGCGCTTTTCATCGATGAATTTGGATTCCTGCAATAAAGTAATGATTTTTCCGGAATCGGATTCATTCACATCCCACCGTTTCATTTTCGTTGTAGCTTCCGACACGCATACTTCACGCACGGCGCACCAAGCCTCCATGCGCTGCAATACTTCGTCAAAAGACATGTTTTTTTTAGTCATTTCATTTCAATAAATCGTTAACACTGTTCCTGTTCTATATTCCAGTTCAAACAGGGATACCGCTTTTGCAGTTCGGCTTCCATTTTATTTGTGTTATCAACAAATTGCCTGTAGCTGTTTGTATCCCTGTGAAAAGGGCGATGAGAGCGGGCGATGTTCAATTTTTCTATTTCCCGCATTATTTTCAGAGCCTGTTCGTTAAGCATGGAGTTCACAAATACTTTATTTATATGTTCAATTGCAATTTCCGACAGATGGCACATATCTTTGGCATAAAATCTATAATCTCTCAATTCGTCCGTAACTATTTCGTAAGCGGGGAAATAGTGGCATTTATCGGGAAAAGCGTCGATTATTTCGTTTATGGATAAAATCAGTATTGATTTGCCGATTTGGTTATTAATTGCTCCGTCCTTCAAGTGTCTAACAGGGCTGACGGAAAAAATAATCCTCAATTCGGGCAGCAGTTCGGTGATTTTATTTATAAATCGGGAGTATTGTTCCACAATTTCGTTTGTTGTGAGCAGTTTGTGTTCAAATTTTGTTGCCGGCAGTTTATGACAGTTAGCAACAATTTCTCCCGAATCTTTTAATTGATACACATAAGCCGTTCCGAATGTGATAAACAGATAACGGCTGTTGTACAAGCTATTTGAAGCGAGGGCGAGTTTATTATTCATGTTTTCCAGTGTTTTCATTTTGTCCGTGCCGGAAAACGAGCCATGAAAAAGGAAAGATGACCACAATTCGTTAAATTCAAACAAATCGTCCGGCTTCAGTTTCGATTTCTCTGCCAACATTTCAAGCGTCGCAAGAATGGAAAACGGATTATATAAAACTCCAACAGGATTGACTTCGCAATGAAACTTCAACGATTTCATTGCATTGCCTATGTTATCGGTAAAACAGGAGCCAATCCAGAAAGACGCTTCCCCGTAACTCAACTTAAAAGGATAATCGGGAACTGCTACAGGCGTGAAATACATGGAAATATTGACAAATAAAATTTATCTGTGTTTTGCCCAGGCGCCTTTAATTCCTATGCTTTCCAACTTCTGAGCCACATCCTTAGCCTCTGTAAGCGTTTCAAATCCGCCCACATAATACTTATATTTTCCGTCAACCAATTCATACCTGACTTCAAGACCTAATTGCGTACGTATTTTCGCAAATTCGGGCTTGCCCATATCCAGAGATCCTAAAGCTGCAACTTGCACTATAAACGGCAGTTTTGTCGGGTCGGCGGTATTTGCGGTTTGTGTTTGTTGCTGTTGCGCCGGTTGGGTTGTTTGCTGTTGCACCGGTTTGGTTGTTTGCTGCTGTGCGGAGCTACTTTGCTGTGATGATGTTGAGGATGACGGCGTTTTCGGTTTTGTTTGCGAAACATCCGGGGTTGATGTTGAAGGGAATGTTGGAGTGGAATAGTCCAATTCCTTAACAGCATCTACTCTGGTTACGGTATATGTAATTCTGTTATTTAGCATACGTTCGTCGTCTGTTCTGGGATTTCTCACCAGCGGATTTTGGCGTCCCATGGCTTTTGTTGAAATTTGCGACGGATTGACTTTCTTTGAAATCAGATAATCTCTTACGGCAGTAACCCGAAGTTGAGATAATTTGGTGGCAATATCGGATTTAATACCCACATCCACATATCCTTTCAGGAGTATATAACAATGTTTGTTTTGATTAAACATTTGAGCGAGATGGTCTAATTCCTTGTACGATTCGGTCAAAATATTTGCTTTATCCGCCTGAAAATATATTCCGGGGATAATAATTTCTTTATCCACGTCGTACTTTTGCAGGGTGAAATCCATATCATACCCGTTATTTTTGTTGTATTCAAATTGTTGAGAGCTATTAACTATATGGATGTTTTTATTGTCGAAAAAGTATCCTTTAGGATCGATTCTCAGGGTATAATCCGTATTATTTGTCAGATTGGCAAATTTATAAATGCCACTCGGATCAACTCTTGTTGTTTGCTGCACTTTTCCTCCGGCAATTAAGCTGACTATAGCGCCTTCCAGAGGCGTCAAGGTTTGAATATCATACGCTTTTCCCGAAATAACCGCAGCATTTGCCTGAAGCGCAAAATCCAGATCAATGCCGCTTTCTTTATTAATTCTCACATACAGGTCGTTTGGACTTGTGAACATTTTTTCTGCGGAGGAGTATCCCGCCACAGAGGCAACTAATCTGTAAGTAACATTGGGACGTACAGGAATAATGAAATCGCCGTTTTGATCGGAAACGACTTTATTTAAGGATTTTTTTTCGATAAACAGTTCCAGAGAAACATTTGATATAGGCGCGTTTGTATTGATATCTTTCACTTTTCCTATGATTGTCAAGTTACTTGGAAATCCTTCGAATCGAAATACATCATCTCCTCTTTTGGTATTTCTTGAACTCACCAGCAATCCTTCTTTTTTGTCAAGCCTTATCGACAGGTTATAGTCGTCGGCGGGCGAGTTAAACGGAACGCCCAGATTTATTGGTCTTTCAAATCCCGAACTTGTGATTTTTGCAACATAAATATCCAATCCTCCCATTCCTATTCTGCCGTCGGAAGCGAAGAAAAAGTATCCGTCGGAGATATGCGGATATACCTCGTTTCCGGCTGTATTAATATTATCTCCCGCATTGACCGGCACACTGTTCCATGTATCGCCGATTTTGGTGATATACCATATATCGCTTTTGCCTTTACCTCCCGGCATTCGTGAAGTGAAATAAATGCGATCTCCTTCGGGTGTCATAAACGGGTGACCGATAGGTTCTCCCTGACTTTGAACTTCGATTTTACTGTTTTTCTTCCACTGATTGCTCACCAACTGTAATGAATAGATGTATGCCTTTTTACCTTCTAAACGTGTGTAATATGCCTGTTTGGAGTACGGGTCATAAATCATGACGCCGTCGTCGGCAAAATCTTTCATTTTATTCAATTCCGCAATCTCTATTGCACGTCCGTAATTGCCGTTACTTCCGACGGATAGCATAACTAAAGTTTGTTTAAGTCCTCCTTTGATATATGATTGGGCTTTTTGTTTCTTTTCGGGTACAACTCTGTCATCAAATCTGTTGGCATCCTTGTCCTCCTCTTCTTCTTCCACTTCGGAAACAACTTTTGTGGTTGAAAATATCAACGATTCATTGAAATAACTTACTCCAAATTCATTTTGATTGGAATTGACCTTTGTTGATAATTCTTCCAATTTGAACAGGGATAAATTTTGTTGATTTTCTTTTGCAAATTTCACCGATGCAATTTTTACCGGTATCAAATTATCTCCCGGATTTGCAAGACTGTATGATTCGTATGATGACAGGGCATCATCTGTTTTCCCTAATTTTAGTTGAACATCGCCAAGCAAAAGATATACTTCCGCCGACATATAGCCTTTTTTTATGGCGTCATTCAGATATTTTTCGGCTTTGTCGGGACGGTTTAAGCGGTGATACGATTCGCCTATACGATATCTGTACAGGGCTTTTTCCGCAGGGTCTTCTTCTTTTTCCAAAGCTAAGTCATACATATCTATTGCGCCTTGATAGTCGCCGATAGCAAACAATTTATCTGCTTTTTTTGATTCCTTATTTCCCGCGTCTAAATTTAATGCGCAGGAAAACATCAGTAATATAATAAACGTGAGCTTCATTTCTATTATTCTGTTTTTGTGTTTGTACAACAATGCAACATTTTTATCGGCTGCAAAAATAGCAAAAAAAATTATATTAATACTTATTTCGATGTTATTTAACAAATTCTTTTAAGATTTTCTTCGGAATAAACCCCAAATAATTGTCGCCAATATACAGAATATAAAAACCTTATTCCGTTTTTATAATCAAAAACTCGCCGAATTATTTTAATCGCCGAATTGTTTTAATCGCTTAAATGTTTTAGTCATCGAAATGTTTTAGTCACCGAAATAAACGATTTTAGCCACCCCACAATAGTATCTACACAAATTTTTTCGATAGTATATTGTTGAAAAAGTAGCAATGACTGCGCTTGTCGTCATTGCGACGGCGTAGCCGGAAGCAATCCCCCCGTTCGGCATAGCGAGACGCTACGCCGAACGGGGGAAGTTCTGCGCTTTGCGCCCCCTAACAGGGTTTTGACCCCTGTTAGGGGTTAAGAAGCAGAGGAACGACAGCCCTTCGGTCTTGATGCCACCGTTACATCTAACCCTAACAGGGGTTTTAAACCCTGTTAGGGGGTCGCCTTTGCACAAGCGTAGCCGTCACAATGACGACGCTTGTCGTCATTGCGATGAGCGAAGCGAAGAAGCAATCCAGAATAGACTTATTTTATGCTCTATTTTTCCGGATTGCTTCGGCTTGCGCCTACCAATGACGAACTCATGTAACCTCTTGTAATGCAGAGATATCGCAATTATATTTTAGGGCGAGTTTTTTGAAAATTTTTACTTCTCTTTGCACGAATTGCTGCTGATATTGAG
>JAISRS010000173.1 GCA_031273485.1 Prevotellaceae bacterium | reverse complement strand
TATAAATTAAAAATCAAAAAAAATAAGTCAATATGAAATTTTCTAAATTTAACGTGTTATTTAAACTGAATCAGTTTAATTTCTTATATAACAGTCGAAATAATTCATTTTTCAAGTTGCTTTAATCAAATGAGTAACAAGTCATTTCCATTTTATAAGCAGCCTGATGCGATGGAATGTGGGGCAACCTGCCTGCGCATGATTGCAAAATACTACGGCAGGGAATATTCGTCGGCTACCATGTCGCAGTTATGCGCAGTTACTCACGAAGGCGTGTCGATGCTAAGTATCGGCGAGGCGGCGGAAGCGATAGGATTACGAAGCGTTTGCGGACGAATTACTCCGGAAAGAATGATTTCTCAACGTCCCTTCCCCTGCATTTTGCACTGGAATCAGGAACATTTCGTTACGCTGTACGACGTGCGTACCAAAAGAAACGGAAAACACGTCTATTACATTGCCGACCCTGCAAAAGATTTATTGCAGCTGGACGAGGAAACATTCAAAAACGCATGGATAAGCACACGGTCAGGCGGAGAAGAAAAAGGTGTATTGATGGCATTCAGTCCTGCGCAGGAATTTTACAGCCGTGAAGACGAAAAGACAAAGACCGAGAAACCGGTTCGATTTCTTTGGAGTTACGTCAAACCCTATAAACGTTACTTTCTGCAACTGATACTCGGACTGTTGACAGGCAGTTTGCTTCAACTGATATTTCCGTTTCTTACACAGGCAATAGTTGACAAAGGCATTGAAGGGAAGAATCTTAAACTGATATATCTCATCCTGCTCGGTCAACTGGCGCTGGCTCTAAGCCGGGCGTCGGTGGATTTCATTCGCCGGTGGATATTATTGCATATCAGCACGCGCATCAACATTTCGATGATTTCCGATTTTTTGATTAAACTGATGCGCTTGCCGATGTCGTTTTTCGATTCCAAACTGCTCGGCGACCTGATTCAGCGTATAGACGACCACCGTCGGGTGGAACAGTTCCTGACGGCGCAGACGCTGACAATTCTCTTTTCGGCGTTCGGTTTTGTCATCTTCGGAGGAGTATTGCTGTACTACAATCTGACAATATTCCTTGTTTTTGTTATTGGCAGCGCAATATACTTCGGATGGGTATTCATGTTTTTGAAAAAAAGGCGTTTGCTCGATTATGAACTCTTTTCGCAACGCGGTCGCAACCATAGCAAAACGGTACAGATGCTCAGCGGAATGCAGGAAATCAAACTTCAACACTGCGAAAGTCGTCGTCGCTGGGAATGGGAAGATGTTCAGGCGGATATGTTCCGGACAAATATCGCAGGCATGAAACTGCAACAGAATCAGGAAGCCGGCAGTATTCTGATCAATGAAATAAAAAATATAACAATAACAGTCCTCGCGGCAACTTCTGTCGTCAACGGAAACCTTTCGCTTGGAATGATGCTCGCCATACAGTATATCATCGGACAGCTGAACGCCCCTGTAGAACAGTTCGTACATTTCGTTCACGGCTGGCAGGACGTGCAAATCAGCATCGAACGCATGAGCGAAATACGCACACGTGAAGACGAAGACACGGAAAACCGTACCATCAAAAGTTTTCCCGACAACCGGCGCGACATTCTTATCCGTAACCTCATATTTCAGTACGAGGGCATTCATTCGCCTAAAGTATTGGACAACATCACTGTGACCATCCCACAGGGAAAAATAACAGCAATAGTAGGCACAAGCGGCAGCGGTAAAACTACATTGATAAAACTCCTGCTCGGCTTCTATAAACCTGTATCGGGCAGCATCGAAGCCGGAGGGCAGTCCATGGAGCGTTTCAACATGCGATGGTGGCGGCGTCAATGCGGCGCAGTGATGCAGGACGGTTATATCTTCTCCGAATCCATTGCCCGCAACATCGCCGTAGCCGACAGCGACATCGGCGATATCGACAGAGGGCGCCTCCTTCTGGCGGCACGCATGGCTAATATCGACGAATTTATAGACCGCCTGCCCCTGAAATACAATACTGTTATCGGACAGGACGGTCAAGGACTCAGTCAGGGACAACGGCAACGTATCCTGATAGCCAGAGCGGTGTATAAAAATCCGGAATATATCTTTCTTGACGAGGCAACCAATTCGTTAGACGCCAACAACGAGCGCGCCATAGTCGAAAACCTGTCGGAATTTTATCAACAGGGCAAAACCGTTGTAGTGGTCGCTCACCGGTTAAGCACCGTCCGTCATGCCGACCAAATTGTGGTACTCGACAAAGGACGTATCATTGAATCCGGCAATCACGATTCGCTGATAGCTTCCCGTGGAGCATATTACAATCTTGTACGTAATCAATTGGAATTAGGAACATAAGGAAACCATAATTAATATAAAAAGTAATGAGTTACGAAGAACTGAAAAAAGACGCCGAAGCTAATAAAGATAAAATAGAGCTTCGCAGCGAAAAAGTCCGAAATATTATCGGTCAAATGCCCCCGTTTCTTATACGCTGGGGAAATACAATATTACTTGTCATTTTGATAGTTTTGGTAATTGCAGTTTATGTATATATCAAACACCCTCCCACATCTGAACCTTGATTAAAGGCGAAGACAATTACGAATTAAAAATTACGAATTACGAAACCACAGTCCTTAATAAGAGCGAAGGCAGAGCGAAAACAATTACGAATTAAAAATTACGAATTACGAAACCACAGTCCTTAATAAGAGCGAAGGCGAGGACAATTACGAATTAAAAATTACGAATTACGAAACCACAGTCCTTAATAAGAGCGAAGGCGAGCGAAAGTCCCGCAGGGACGACACTTTATTAACCGTAGATGAAGCGAAGCGGAATCTACGGAAACGAACATCTCCTCTCTCTCCCAGTCCCGCAGGGACGACACTTTATGAATTATGAATTATGAATTACGAAGCCACAGTACTTAATAAGAGCGAAGGCAGAGCGAAGAATCTCCGACGTAGCGTACGCCGAACGTAGAGGTCTGCAAGCCTTTTAGCTGCGGCGTAGCTGGACGCTGCGCCGAACGAAAGGGTATTATTTTTTGTCGATCAAAATAATTACCGTAATTTTGCGACGATTACCGGTTATGGTAATCGTAAAAAAAACAAGGTAATTATATGGATAATATTCGAAGATATTTACAGGAAACAGTCGGTTTGACGGTAAACATGGAAAAATTACCCGATACTCTGTTAAGGAAACTTCCAATGTATCTGATTTACGGGTACGACTACTATCTGCTTGAACATGAAGGTAATTTGACTGTTCTTGCCGATTGCGGCAATGATATGTCCAAAACGGCAGAACAGCTGAAAAAACAGTCGAAAACCATTTCTCAACAGTTAGGAATGCCTGTTGTCTTTGCAATGGACAGTCAAAGTGTTCAGCTGAGACGACGGATGGTCAGTGAAAAGACAGGATTTATCGTTCCCGGAAGTCAGGTGTATTTGCCTCACTTATGGATAAACCTGACGGAAAACGTCCAACCGTCACAGTCGTATTCCGAACGTCTGTCCCCGTCGGCACAACTTCTGCTGTTATATCATTTGCAGGTGGAACATTTGGATGTGTTTCCGTTAAAGGAAATTGCCGTAAAATTAGATTATACTCCAAAAACCATTACAAAAATTGCCGCCGAACTTAAATCAAAAAAACTATGCAAAATCAGCGGTACAAAAGAAAAACGGTTGGCGTTCGATGTCGATAGAAAACAGTTGTGGACAACAGCAGAGCCTCAAATGCAGTCGCCCGTAGGCAAATCATTCTTCACCGACCAAAAGGGTACAACGGATTTCTGCAAATCGGGAGACAGCGCCCTGTCTTATTACACCTTCCTTGCAGATACCGGAAAAGAGGCTTATGCCGTTTATAAAACCGATTTTGAAAAACAGAAGGAAAGCGGCTATTGGGATTATTTGGACGAAACAGAAGGAAATACACGTATTGATGTTTGGAAATACAATCCCCGTATATTAAGCGATAACGGCTATATAGATCCCCTGTCTCTTTACCTGTGCTATCGTGAAGACAGGAATGAACGGGTAGCGGCAGAAATCAACAAATTGATAGAAAAAAGGACATGGTAAAAGGATTGGAAAAATTCAGAACATATTTCAGGGATTTTGCGGAAAACTACGTCATAATTGGCGGAACAGCCTGCAATGAACTGTTGGCGGACAAAGACCCTGTTCGGCGTAGCGTCCCGCTACGCCGTGGCTAAAAGCGAAGCTCTTGCTTCGCAACAGGGTCGCAAGCCGGAGGCCTGCTTTTAGCTCCGGCGTAGCGAGACGCTACGCCGAACGGAGTCGCCAAGTAGCCCTTCGGGCTATCGCTACGCCGAATGAAGGGTACATAGTCGTCACCTTCTTCTATAGCGCCTCAAAATAAGATTTAGCCAAAAATGCAGTAATTTATAATACAGAACTCTTGACTTATGAATTAATTCCGTCAAGAGTTCTGCGATTTAAACTATAAAATTATAAATAGTATTTCAACAGCCATTTTGAAAAA
The DNA here is from genome assembly GCA_031273485.1 of Prevotellaceae bacterium. GTDB lineage: Bacteria > Bacteroidota > Bacteroidia > Bacteroidales > UBA932 > JAIRLF01. The sequence goes on along the minus strand of JAISRS010000173.1, from coordinate 106 downwards.
AGATATTCCGTACGATACAGAAGCGGGAGTTTTTTATTGCCTAAAATGGCTCTGAATTTATTTTTGTATCGTTTTGCCAAAGTTGCTTCTTCTTCAAAAGAGTTGA
>JAISRS010000071.1 GCA_031273485.1 Prevotellaceae bacterium | reverse complement strand
CACAATATTAAAACCTTCGCCGGCAAAATAATGCCCGTAAAATTCGCCCATCTTCAAGCCGTCACCGCTTGGGTTACGGGTGCCGATAATGGCTATTGCTTCCAGTGTGCTGACATTTTTCATATTACCCCTGTAATAAAGGATAAGAGGGCTGGCGGATTTCCCGTTTTTGACAATATGTTTCAACGGTTCGGGAAAATCCTCGTCAAAACACGAAATAATGCCGATGTCCTGTTCCATCGATTCATCCACAATTTCTTGCGCGCAGGAAATCGCTTTTTGCATCTCCGGCAGCGAAATATCCCGCTTTAGTATGTTTTGTTTCCTGAATATTCGGAGAGTCTGAACCCACTGATGCGCATTTTCCGGCAGTTTACCCAAATCGGCTTCGCAGGCAGCAACCAGAGCCATAACCTCGCTGTCGGTTATGAGTCTTTGCAGTGCAATGAGTTGTCCATGATTTTTATCGTTCATAATTAATCCTTTACTTTTTCTTCCATGTTTGATTTTTACAGATGTTATTCTCAATTTGTTTTGAGTACAAAACAGCGTTTTGAAGTAATATCCTGCAAATGCTTCTACCTTTTTTATACTCGTTTCTTCATGTTTTGCTGTTCAAGAATACTAAGAAAGAGTCCGTAACATAGAGCGGCTTTCGTTTCTTCATCTAAATCAGGCAGCATATCCTCCATACAAATTTGAATCACCTCCCTGTTTTTCAGGTACGAAATATCATATTCGTCATATTCCGGTGTGTAACGGGGATTTATGAGACCCATCACTTCGCAAAAACGTTCTTCTTCACCGAACCGGTTGTGTTCGTCATGTTGCCGGTAGTCGTCAAAAATTGCAGAGCCTGCATAGAAAACAACTGTTCGGTACGTTATGCTAATGCCGCACATGTTCATGTATTCATCAATCAGCAGCTGCATAGCGTGATACTTGTCCATCTTCATCCCCGCCTCCGCATATTTGACAAAAGTTTCCCGTGCGTCGGGGTTTTCCCGGAAATATTCCGTAAAGATGCTGCAATCCTCTATTTGCGTTTTTATATCTTTTCCCATCATAGTACTTTTTATATTCAATTTATTTTTCCGCAAAGGTAAGGGCGGGAAGTGCCAAAATGCGACACTGTAATAATTTTTATTAGAATAAAAATCACCAACACGCCCTTACGAGAACACAACCCGACAATCCGGACAGTTGCATGTTTCCGGATTACCGGACTGCATTCGTAAAGATGAGGTCATGCAATTATTATTTGCCGACAGTTCCTTCGTATGAATCATTCAAGTTAAATCATTAATATCCGAAAATGAAGACGGCATCAATGTTTATATAATTCTCCTTCTCAAAAAAAGAATGAATTCTTTTCACAACATTATCTAAGGTTGTCGTCTTTATTTCTTTTTTACTTTTCTTGTTTTTTTGCTTTGTCTGAATTGAGGCACAATAAAAAATAGATAATTTGCTTCGATATAAATATTTAATTAAAATTTATTGCGATATGTTCTATTCTTCCAAAAGCAACCTTTTCAAGCGTATTTCTTCCTTCAATAACTCTGCTGCAAGTTTTTTTGTATGACCATCCACATGTGTAGCGTGATTGGCAATGTAATCAAGTGTCTCTATCTCCATTTTTAATCTGAATATCTTTTTTCCTCCAGAAGCTTTGCTGCAATAGGAGCTTTTAGCCCATTCTTCGTTTTTGGCATTAAATTCCTCAAAAATCGGTTCATTACTGCTTTCGTTCTGATTTTCTTTGAAGACATTGAAATATTTAACAAATGTTTCAATACCTACCGACTGTAACTTACGTTTAAAATCTTCCATTTTATTTAAAATCTTTCATTAATAATTCTATAAAATACTTGCCGGACGTTTTTCTATTCGACCGCGCAAAGATACTGTTTTTCCTGTAATACAAATTTTTAAATTCTTTTTTGACAAAGTTTGGTGGAGTGATAAATCAGGCTTCGCTTAAGAGTTTTGCCTTTAATTCGCATATTTCCATATTGAAGATGTGCGACCATAAACTGCCTCTGCATCTGCGGTCATAATCAAATGGACAATAAGGTAAGATTTTGTCCATAAATTCATTTATCAAAGCATCATCCCAATTGATGTTGCTGTTTTCGGTAATATCTTCCCAGTCCCAGTGGGCGAAAAATTCTTTCAAATACTCCCTGTGCGCAGGTAAGTAAGACTGAGATAACTCTTTCCAGTCGAGCCTGTCCGAAAATTTTCGGACAATTTCAATATGGTTAATATAGAACACCTTATCATTATCGTTAAACAGGTTGCAGGATAATGAAGACCAATTTATCAAGTCTTTATGTTTTGATATTGTATCCACACTCCAGAAGATAGCGGAATTGCCGGACAGATTATTCCAATTGATATCTCCGGCATGTTTGTCGATCATTTTTGGTGTCCACGAAAATGTACTGTCGCCCGACAATTCATCCCATGCATTCCGATTCATCCACGTTTTTAATGTTTCGCTAATTATTAAATTATTCATATTCGTACAATTTATTATTAAATTATTTTCTGCAAAGGTAGATGTTCGGAGCGCCAAAACGCGGCATTTCAAAAAATATTTTTATCTTTGCGCCTGAAAAAAAACTTTTATTTTATGTCACAAACACAAGTACTATTAAGAGATATATTGATTATAAATAAAATAAAGAATACGCCTTATATTGGGCTTGTCGAATTAACTGATTCCGTCGAACACGCGCTGTCACTTCGAGGAATCGACAATTTAGGCATGTCGCGCAGAACATTATTGCGCGATATTCAAAGCATCCGGACTGATTTCAGCATTGACATCCAATATAGCCATCTGCATAACGGGTACTTTATTGAAGAAACCGATATTCGCTATGATGTTGAACAATTTTTGGATTCGTTCGAGGTGTTCAGCGCCCTCAATATGGAGGATACTGTTCCCGACTTCGTCTTTGCGGAAAAACACCGTCCGCGCGGAACGCAACATTTGTTTCCGCTGATTTATGCCATCAAAAACTCACAGGAAGTTCGATTTTCGTATTCCAAATTTCAGGGTAACGATTTTTCCGAACGCCATTTGGAACCTTATGCCCTGAAAGAAGCGCGCGGACGCTGGTATGCCATCGGTCGAAGTGTCGGACAAAAAGACATGAAAAGTTACGGACTCGACCGCATAACTGATCTTGAGATTACCGACAGCAGGTTTAAAAAAGATACGTCGGTGAAATTGCAGGAAAAATTCCGCGACAGTTTCGGAATCTATTCGTCGGACGAATATCCGGTGGAAGACGTCGTTCTCTCGTTTGATGCGGAAGACGGACATTACCTGAAATCGCTGCCGCTACATTCCTCGCAGGAAATCATAAAAGATGATGATAATGAATTTATCATCCGCCTGCATTTGAAAATCACACACGATTTTGTGATGGAAATTCTCTCACGCAGCTGGTCGCTGAAAGTGATTGAACCGGCATCGCTTCGGGAACAGGTTCGCGAGATATACAGCGCGGCTTTGAAACGCAACAACGGTTAAAAGTTTCCGATAACCGCATCGAAGTTTTCGGAAACAAACAGGTCGCTCAATTTGTCGAACATATCGGGCGTATTCCGGTAATCCAACTGCGGGGCGACAAACTCAAAACAGCGTTCCAACACTGCTTTTTTCTCCGTGCTTAACGAACCGTCCAAACCGTATTTCAGGCAGATAAAGTCGAATCTGTTTTTTTTGGATAATCTTAATCAGTAAATAATTTGAAATTGTTTGCGGTTTTCGTTCATCAATTTTTCCATATTTTATGATAAAGCCGAAATGCTCTTAACCCGATTTCATGATTATCCCACCTGTTTACTGTGGAAATCCAATCTTTGGGAAAATCCGAAAATCCATACGCGGCGCCGGCAATCTGTCCGGTTACAGCACCAACAGAATCCGCATCACCACACATGTTTACAGCTTTCAAAACAGCGTCTTTTGCGGAATTGGTAGTCCACACACAATGAAGCGCCATTGCGGTTGCATCCATTGCGTAAGAACCGATATAACCCGGGTTTGTTTCTGCTCTGAAAGGGCTATAATTACCATCAATAGGTATGATATGCCTTGGCTTTCTGTTTTCTCGTTCATCATTAACGGTGTATGTCAAGTCAGAAATTAAACTTTGACATTTACTGCTGCTGAGATTATTCAAATCACCATAATATTTTTCTATTCTTTTACATCTTGAAATCTGGTCCCTAACAACAGCTTCAGAATTGGGGAACCTCAGTTGTAACCATTTTTTGAATTTTTCTTTTTCCATTTTATCTAATTTTTTTAATTTATACTTCCATAAAATCTTTGCCGGACATTTTTTGTTCCGACGGCGCAAAGATAGTTATTTTTAAACATTTCAGCATTTTTTTGTCATTAATTCCTTTTTCTTAGTATAATCGACAATCAGTCAGCATTAAAGATATTTAATCAAACTGCTTATCCCCAATAAGCAAGTGATATTAAAAAATACAGCATTTGGGGATTATGCCGTATTTATATATTGTTTATATTCATTTAGTTATGCTATTCACTCTATGTCAAAAAAATTACAACTTGCTTATTGGGGATAAGCAGTTTAATCAATTCTTCCAACGCTTCCTCACAGGTTTTTTCTTCTCCCGATTCGCCGCCTTCCTGTTTGATTGCCGGTTGTTCATCGACAAAGTCAAGGACGTGTTCGATCATTTCCAATTCTTCGGGTGTAGACTGTTTAAATCCCGAATCCACCCTGCTTTCGTGATTTACATCTTCAAAGGTCGCCGAAACACGGCGTTTAAATCTTCGTTCGTCTATCACCTTACCGGCGGCAATATTCTGTGTTTTGCTTTTCAGCCTGCTCAACCGTCTGACGCCTATTCGCCTGTCTGCCGCTTTTAATATGTCCGTCAAGCCCCATTTGTCCTTTTCAAAGTTTTTG
>JAISRS010000536.1 GCA_031273485.1 Prevotellaceae bacterium | reverse complement strand
AAGCCCGACGGTCAGGTCGCGGTTGCGCTGAGTTATGCGGGCGGGGCGTTCTCTATCGCTGTTCATTTGAAGCGGGAGGCGAGCTCGGAGGATGCCGACCCGCGAAGAGACTACGATATCGCTATTTACCGGAGCCTTATGCCGCCCGGAGGCGCGACCGTCGAACAGGCGACGTCCGCGAAGCATTACCTGATGAAGCCGCCCGTTTCCGGGGACGACCTGCTCTACTATAAGTCTACCCGCAAAAAGAAGGTAATCGTGGTATTCGACCCGCATGAATCGGGAATGACCGCCTACTTCTGCGCCCGCTACGAAAACCAAAAAGGCGAGGCCGGCAACTGGGGCCGAATCGTCTCAATTACAGTGCCGTCGTAATCAATGAGCAATGGGAAGATTTTGGGCGGAAGCCGGTGGCTAAAGGAGATGAGGCGGTACAGAACGATAACGAGACAGCAATCTTCCCATTGTTCATTGTTTTATGGCCGGCATAGGCGGTGAATTTTTATTTTTCAATGGAACGAATATTCTGAATGCGAACACAATCCAAGTGTACACTCATGCTATATTTCATTCTTGTTAGACACAGTAAATCCATATTTCGTAGGCGTATCTGTTATATCCGGCATATCAAATAAAATCTTCAAAAACTTGGGATATCCATTCAATCCTGTAGGCACATGACCTATTATCTTCTCGTACAGTCTTTGTCTCTGGGCAGCCATTAATTGACTTTGCTTCAAAATAAGTATAGCAATAATCGGTTTGTTGAAATCATGTCCCTCGGCATATTTTCGTAATAGACTATCTTTTATCTTGCTGCCGATTTTATCTGGAAACACCGTATCGGAAGAAATGAGCATTTCGTAGTCTGCTTTGCGCTGAGTCTTGGGCGCATGGCTATTTTCAAAGTTTTTAACTTCTATCAACAAAATGCGATCATTTGTTTCCACAAAAAAATCGACGGACGATAGCCCGCGAGGGACTGAATTATCGCATTTTTCAGGAGGCGGACAGCTTGAGAAATCAAAAGTCATTCCGCTTTCTTCGAAAATTTTAGTCACTGCCATTTATCCCCATTGTCTTTGCAACAACCGCCTTAAATAAGGCTTCATCTGCTGTTTCAAGCACACTTGGTTTTAGTTTTGTGTAATCGTCCATGCTGTTACAAAGTATTTGTTTGCCGTCATTGGATAGGTTATGAAACATAACAGCATCATCTTTTGTACGCTTTAGATCAAAATATCGCGCAAGAATATGATTATGGGTAGCGAGAAATATCTGAACGCCATTGCGTTGGAGTTCAAGTAAAATATCAATTAAAACCGGCATGAGTTCAGGGTTAAGGCTGTTTTCAGGTTCATCCCAAAATAATAAAGCGCCGCTTTCAAGAAGTCCATTGCGGATTAATTTCCAAAGCGTTCCGAATTTTCGGTAACCGGAAGCTTCGGTTGCAAAAGCCACTTTCTGACCATCATTTTTGAGAATATAGTATTCTCCATTTTCATAAGATGTTTGGCCATTAATTACTTTGCTTATTAAATCCAGTATTTTTTGTGATTGCGCTGACACATCTTTGCTCACCGGAAGGCCGACATTTGTTATCATATCTATAAAAGTTTGGTCGAATGGTATCATGCCATATTTTTTATTAAGTGCGAGTATACCGCTTGAGTTTGTGAGAACATCTTTTTCGGGTATATATACAAATTCGCCTCTTGTTAATGCGTCTGAAGTAATAATTTTAACATATTTGTCAGATTGATTCTCGGTCAATTTATCAATGAATTCAAGCAATATAATCTTATCTTGAAAAGATGCAAGACACACATAATGTCTGTTTTGCGCGAATGTACTCCCAATGAATGTTATATATTTTGGAATACCATTACTTTGTACATAGGCTGGCTCGTCCCGTGCCCCTTCAGTATAGAAATAATTTTCTAATGATACAGATTCATACATAGCTTTTAATAAAGTTGTTTTACCTGTTGCGTTGGTCCCGATGATAATATTGATACCTGGGCAGAAATCCATAGTAAATTCGTCCCTAAACACCAAAAAGTCTTTAATTTCTATTCTATTGATTGGCATAATTTTATTTCTCCCTTAACTCCTTGTATCATCATCATTTATCATAATTGTACCCATTATCCTGTCTTTCATTTTTTTGTATAAGTCATTTTCGTCCTTCCAAACAATATGATTATACTGCCTTGTATCAAAATGAACTTTTTCAAAATCGTCTTTATGACAAGACCAAATAACCGGCTTTTTCTGTCCTATCGCAAATCCCGCTTCAAAATATACTCCATTTTTGTGAGCGGTAACATCAGAAATTACAAAATGACTTTTTCGAATTTCATACAATATTTCACCTGAAATTTCATTGTTATGTTCTTTTTTATCAATACGAATAGGAATAAAATCACATTCTTTAACCGCCTTTTCAATTGCTTGATATGCGGGAATCATTGTATCATCAAACGACATCGCAACAAATACTTGTTTGGAGTAATTACGCTGTATCAGTTTTCCAATTTCAATCCATCCATTTTCAGCTTTCAGCAATTGTAATTGGTGGAACAAAATTAACATCGTCAAAAGTTTTTTTTATATTGATGTTAATAAAACCATTATCTCTGAGCGTGTTCGAAATAAATACAAGAGAATCGTCATCTTCAGCAAAATATTCACATGCCATAATTTCATTTATTTCTTGTCCGTATTTTGGGTATTTTTTATGCAACACCATTAAGGCGCGTTCTTGCAATTCAACAATGTTGGACGGAAAGTCATTTAACATCTTTTCTTTTGAATCACATAGGATCAAATCAGGCCTTTGTCGCAATTTATCGTTTATAGAGTCTGTTAAAAAATATGTCTTCCCGAAAATTGATTGCTCATGGATGAGAGCACGGACTTTATAATAATCCTTTTCATCGAAATTCCAACGCTCGTCACTTTCGAGTATTCGTATTCGTATTCTGCCAATATCGCTATTCTCAAGAATAATATGGTCGATACCGCCTTCGTGTGTGTTTTCTACAGCCTAACTCTCGCCTAAAAATTCTCTGTTACTCATGTTTTTTTCTCCTCTGTAACGCCTTCAATCATTTTAATCTCTTCTTCTGTTAAACCATATAACTGATACACCATCTTGTCAATACGGGATTCAAGGCTAGAGGTGTCCGCTTTGGTATTGGCGGCTTTGGCGGAGAGGATTTGCTCGGCTAATAAAGCCAGTATCTTTTGGAACTTTGCGGAAATATCTACTAGTGGTAGTTCCTCAATAGTTGATTTGTTAATTGCTAAATATCCGCCAGCAAGGTGTTTGTCTTTAAATTTTATTTGGAAATAATATGATAGAAAGCGGCTATTTAGTATAGCAGTTAAGCATAGCGGATCAAAACATCCAAAATCATAAATACCATAACACCCCACACCCAAGCCAAGTG
>JAISRS010000166.1 GCA_031273485.1 Prevotellaceae bacterium | reverse complement strand
GGCAGAGGAGATGGTTTCCAGCCGGGCGCCCGGAATATGCGCCGCCATGGTTTGCATTTCGCCCACGGGAAACAGGACGTCGCTGTCGATGGCAATGCACAGCGTGCGGGCGGTGATAGTCGACAGGGCTTTCGCCACGCCGCCGCGCCCGCGCCCAACGTTGTGCGTGTCAAGGCTCAGCGTGAGGCAATGATAGGCGTAGGCATTGAAGCGTCCCGACAGTTTTTCGCCCTGATGCCGCTGGTAACTGCAAGCGCGTTGCGCCAGCCGGCAGTCGGCGTCCGCTTCCGCCTGCGTTGCGCCGTAGCCCGCGTAGGAGCGGTACGACAACAGGGCGACGGCGCGTGCACATTCCAACCCCCTCCGTCCGCCGGCTACCGATGCCTGCGCCTCGAAGGTCGGGTCGGCGCGTAGCGCCATGCGTTGCGTTTCGTTGAACGCCGTGCCCCACGGGCTGATACGCGCATTGCACGCAATCAGGCATACATTCCGGAAAAGCGACGGACGGGAAACCGCCCATTCTACCGCCTGAAACCCGCCGCTGGAGCCGCCGACAGCCAGGTCGATGCGGTCGATGCCGAGATGCGCCCGCAACAACTCGTGCGCCGCCACCATATCGCGGATAGAAATCAACGGAAAGTCGAGCAGGTACGGCTTTCCGTTGGCTGGAGAAATAGATTGCGGCCCGGTGCTTCCGTAACACGAACCGGGAATGTTGGCGCAAACGATAAAATAGCGTTCCGTATCGAAAAATTTCCCTGCGCCCACCAGCGTATTCCACCATTCTTCGGGGTTGGAGTTGGCGGTGAGGGCATGGAAAATCCAGATTACTTTTTTGCCGGCGGCGCTCTCGCTGCTCGTGTGGTAACAAATTTCCATTTCCGGCAGCGTCCCGCCGTTTTCCAAAGCGAACGGTTGAGGGTATTTATAGAGGTGTTGCGTCATGGCGTTACTTATCGTTTGTCTTTTTGCGGTGGCCGTATCGGCCGCCTATCGTCATCGTCTTCATTTTATGAAACCCCGTGAGAAATATCGTCGACATGGCGCCTCTTAGCGCGGCCTTCGCGCGACCGTCCGGAGGGGAAAGGAATAAATTATATGTATGGTTTGTAAAATCACGGGCGCAAAGGTAGAACTTTACCGTGGATTATCAAAAAAAATCTGCAAGAGACAAGGCAATTAAGCGATTAAGAAATTAGGAATTTCCGCCCACCGATTGACACAGATTTTTTAACGCAAAGCCGCAGAGACACAGAGAAAAATCGCTGCATCTCTGCGTTAAAAAAATCTGAAAACAATCAGCGCATGGATGTTCGAGGCGAAGACGCATCCGAGTGTCGCCGCCAGATACAGCGCGAGAGAAGCAAAAAGCGGTCGGCGGCGTCCGGCTTTATCGCTGATTGAGCCGAAAAACAGTTGTCCGACAGCTATTCCCAACATGCTCGTCGAAATAGTCATCTGTATCATCGACGCTGAAGTGTCGAACCAGTCGGTTAATGCCGGCAAACTCGGCAGATACATGTCGGTAACCAAAGGCGCAAATGCCGTCATAGCCGACAGTGTTACAAGTAAATACAATTTACTGTTCCCCTCGTGCGAACCGCGAGGGGCGGGACGAAATCCCGAATCTTTTCTTAACATAAAAAAATGAGGCTATATGACCTCAACCGAGTGCAAAAGTAGGTATTTTTTTGGAATTAATTTTCTTCTTTGTAGTAAATCTTGTAAAACTTCCCTTTGCTGTCGCTGCCTTGTTCGATTAGGTCGCGATTGCCGTGAATGTGGATGTCGAAATTCTTAAGAATACAACTTATCTATAACTATTTCAGAAGCCACACTTTGAATAATAGTTAAATTGCCTGATTGAAAAGAAGTTTTACCCTGAATTTTACTTATTGTGTAATCTTCTTTTCTATATGAAAATATTCTGGACAAATTACTGATTACATTCTCTGCAACAGGATCTATTACAATTATTTTTTTCTCTTTGTTTTTCCTGATTAAGTCATTAAAATGTTCATCTGCATAATTAAAAGAATATCCTACAATAACAATGGTAGAAGATTGTCTTATCAATTCAACCGAGTTATGCCAAATATCAATATATTCGTTAGACAGAACAGGTTTTAAACGTAACGGTGGAACTATTGATGGTATAACAAAGCGTTTTTTGTCAAAATCTATATTCGGGCTAAGAATCTCTTCAAAGAAATTCACAATATTCAAGTTTTCAAAATCGTCAATTAGGCACTCTCCTCTGTTATCAAGGCGAATATATTTTTTCAAATTTCCATGAAAATACTTTGCGTCTTGAAAGTAAGTCTCTGCAAAGGAAGTATAATTGAAAGTAATAACGTTATTAACTTGTTTTATATTGGAATAGAACGGAACATTTTGCCGGTTATAAGTGATAAATGTTTGTTGTTCTTTCCATACGAGAAATGCCCATAAAGTCCAACTTATATAAAGGTATTTTTTTATGTCGGAAAAATTTTCATTATAAAAGCCAATAAAGTGCTTTAAGAGTAGATTTTCAAAATCCATTAAATTTCGATATACATGTTTTAATACAGGGTGATTAGGTTCTCTAATGCTAATTTCAAGTATCTTTTTCATGACAATTTCAAATGTATCAGAAAAGGATAACTTACCTAAATCAACTATGTTTTCATCAGCAATATCAACATCTTTGAAAACGGAACGAATTAAATCTGCCGTATCTTCATCGAGAATCACATCTTCTTGCATCCGTTGAATTTTTTCTAAAAAAGAAATTATGATTTTCGCGATATTCTCTTGTTCATTAGTTAGAGATTCTGTTTCTTTTGTTTTTTTGACTTGTACTAAAATAATATTTACTTCTTTCTTAAAGTCAGAAGCCAACCTATCAACCGCTTTTTTGACAAAATCATCATATGAAAAGCGTAATCCTTTAATTATATCACGTAGTTTTTTATCTACTTCTTTCCCAATTTCATTTTCAAATATGAAATCGCGAATTTGTGGTACTAATTCGTTTGCTAAGGGCATATCAATACCATCAGTTTTTTCGACTCCTGCACCTAATATTAATAAGTTATTCATTGCATTATATTTTTAAGTTATTTATTTTCTACAATTTTTATTTCCTCTTCCGTCAATCCATACAACTCATACACCATTCTGTCGATTTCCTTATCCGTTTCGTCTATTTGACGCGCAAAGTTACAACATTCTGTCTTATATTCGTTAAAATATTCCTCCCATTCATCCTGTTGTTTGAGTGAGAGGGCAATTTTCTGTTTTTTCAGTTCTGCCAGAAACTGTTTGAACTCCAATTCATCGAAATGTTCCAGTGTTCCTGTTATGACAAGGGGGCATGCCCCCTTGTTAATGTTATCGGACAAACGTTTCAGAAAGCGTTGGCGTTTGGCTTGCAGGTCGGCATTGAGGGAAAGCATTTGGTCGGCGAGGGCGATAAAGGGCTGTTGGTCGGACAGGGAAATATTTTTTATGGGCAATGGGTCAACATAAATAATCTTTACTTGCGCAAATACTTTTCCTGCTTCGTTTATTGAAGATTCATACAAAAATCTAATTAACTTACTGTTTAACAGCGATAATAAATATTTTAGATTGAAATTATTATCTATCAATATGCCATTGTGTACTGTATCTAATGTGTAATATTGCTCTGTATCTATCGTGCAAACAGGATATGCCCCTGTTTGTCTTAACACTATCTTTTCTTTTGCTTCAAAAATTTCTCTTTTTCGTGGTCTATGCAATAGAGCTGTGTCATATATAATTAATTGGTTGGAATAGTTTAAACTATATCTGTTAAAATCACTTCCTGTAATTATTTTCTTGGTTAAGTCTGATTTTTGAGCAGTTAAAAACTTGCTGTTTCCGCCGGTAATAATGCCTTGATTAAAATTCAAAATATCTTTCAACTTTGTTGTATTCTGATTTATTTTTTCAATAAGACCATCATTTTCAGAAATAAGCATTGATAAATCATCTCTTTTTTCGATTTCTTTAACATTAAAATAGTCAGTCTGATATTGTTGGTTTTCAAAAGATACAATATGTGATACCTGTTTAAATTCATAAGCAGATTCAATTTCTTTTTTCAGTATTAAAATAATTGAATCAACAGCAGCATCTTGAAAAACTGAAACACCTTTAAAATCGACCAATTCTAATATTCTTGAATTTTCAATAATATATCGTCTTGCTTCCTTATAATATTGATTTTTTAGAATTGTATAAGGCGTAATAAATCCAAGCAAGCCATTGGGTAATAAAAGGGTTAAGCCTCTTTCGTAAAAAATGGGATAAAGATTTATTCTGCCAAATGCTGATATATAATTTTTCTCTAAATATATTTTATCTTCTGAACTGATGTATTCTGTCGGAACATACGGCGGATTTCCAATCACCACATCAAAGCCGCCTTTGTATTCGGGACGGAAAGCATGTTCGATGGTGCAAAGCATTGTATTGACAAGGGGATGAATCCCCTTGTTATCGGGCAATTCGTGCTTTATCCTGTTATTTTCAAT
>JAISRS010000067.1 GCA_031273485.1 Prevotellaceae bacterium | reverse complement strand
AGGCGTCATATTTCTGCATAACCCGCGGATGAGGCTGTGTATACCTGCCTTTCGCAATGATCTCCCGGTCTTCTTCCCTGATATTCAAATGTATCATATTTTTTTCTTTGAGACAAAGATACAAAGATACAAAATATTTCTCATATATCAACCGTGTTTAGTATATCAGAAAGCGACAGGAAATAAACAAACTGTATGTGCATGAAGTCACACTAAAAGAAAAACTCCTTGCCGACAGTTCTAATCCAATACAAAGCTTGGCTGCCAATCAAGAAGTTATGTCCGACTCCTTCATAAGCAGTTCTAATCCAACACAAAGTTTGGCCGCTCATCAAGGAAACATTACAAAGATACTGGATAAAATTATATCTGCAATTATTAAACCGGAATCAAATAAAATATCTTTTGCAAAAACTACAGGAAGATGGAATTATAGAAATTGAAGGCAAAAGAACCCTGTACTCAATAGCAAAGCAGTATAATAATTTGGATGGGGAATTATTCCTGTCCACCATAATAAATTTTCTCAAAGAAAAATATGTATAAATTTATCAACGCAGGTTCTCCATATTTACCTTTTAATTCTCCATATTTTATAGAAAAGCGAAACCGAAATTACAGGTAGAGGTTCTCCGTATTTCTCGTTTGTTGACTTGTTTGTTGACTTGTTTATAATCATCCGTTTGACTTCGCTGAAGGTTCTTCGTATTTGCTCTTTAAATCTCCATATTTTATAGAAAAGCGAAACCGAAATTACAGGTAGAGGTTCTCCGTATTTATACTCTAATTTCCCATATTTATAATTTCGCCGTATCCCTTTTCAACCAAAATCCCCTTCCCTGCCCTATTCTTTAATAAAAAGAATCTATTGATGAAGATGTTATTTACATCGGTTTACCGTCTTTAACAATTTGCGAAGGCGCCCTGGCATGTTCTCTGATTATATTGCCGCTTTCGTCAACCAAAATATACCATGGAATAGCTATGTGTTTTCCTGCCTTTTTGTCGAATCTCCTGTGCAAATCCGTCACAAACGTTTTGTTGGCGCGTATATGAGCGCCTGCCAGATTGTAGTATTTGATATTTTCCTGCCATTGTTTCTCCCGATCGTCGTTATCAATTGATATGTACAGCATCTGCACATCATTATCGGCTAAAATCTTTTTTAATGCTTCGTTGTTTTCAAATTCCTGTTTGCAAGGTCCGCACCACGTTGCCCAAATATCAATATAAATCTTTTTGCCTTTCAATGGTTTGATGGCTTCTTCCAGGCTGTTGACGTCTGCCTGGTTATTCATAAATACGACCGATTCCCCGAAAGGCTGTTCAGCCGCTTTGTGATATTCGACAATCGGACGAATTACCGGTTCAATGTATTGGGTGTATTTGCTTTGGGGATAATCTTTTTTAAACTGTTCAAACAGACTTATCAGCTCTTTTTCGTAATTCTTTTGAATACTTTCGGAAAAAAGTTCTCCCGCGCAATAAAATTCAAGGGCTTTCCCGCTTAAACATGCTTTCGCTTCGTTCATCAGACAAGTATGACGGGCGTCCGGTTTTACCACTTCGGAAACCAAGTCTCTGTCGTCGTTTACTTTGGAATAGTGCATGTAAGTTTGCAGATAATGCCTTGCATACTCGTTCCAGAAGGTGGAAACAGTGAGTCCCGAGCTATTTACCGGATATTGGGCATAGATCTTCTCCAAATTTCGGAGCACATCACAGCGATTTTCCGCAGAGTCGCGCCTATACAGTTCTCCCAGCGAAAGGATTGCTTCCAACGCGGCATAATAGCAATCCCTGTCGATTTTCACCATATCATAAAACGATCCGGATATTTCACCGACATCAAACAATGCCTTGAATTTATCTGAATCGTCCTGTTTTAATTTCATGATTTTTTCATGGATGGAAACCAAAGAAGTATCTTTCCGCAAATCACGGGCTTCCATTTCCACGAACGCCGGGTCGGGCAGTCCTGCATATAATATCAGTCCCTTTTCGTTTGCGCCCGACGGCGTAATATCTTCAGCCCTGGCATCCACAGCGATATGATAATGATTGTCGGGTTCGACCGGCAGTTTGACAGATTTGAATTTCTTTACGTCCGTCAGCCAAAATTTTATGAACACAGGATATTCCGATTCAAATTTCAGTTCAAATGCCCCCGTGCCGTCAATCGTTTTCAGAGTATCGCTAAATCCCCCGTAACAGGTACCGTCAATCGGAACGGTATAAACAAGTTGCTTGTTGCCTGCTTCGCCCGTTATTTGTCCGGTGATCACGATTTCTTTACTGTTTCCTACTGAAATGAATAGCAACAGGATAATAACACTGCTTGATTTCATACGTAACGGGTTGTTAAGTTACTGTAAGTACGGCTTGATTCGCCGTATGGCGGACTGCATGATTGATTTTCAATTAAAATACTGTCTTTTAGCTTTGTGATCCCGACCATACCGCAAGTAAGACTGTTTATCAGCAAGTTACAAAATCAACACCCAATTTTACACCCAAGAATGTAAAATTGGGTGTTTTGTTTTCTATACGATAATTCATCAATGTACATGGGTAACTCCTTTATGGCAGTATAAATATTTCGACGGTTATTACCAGTTTTTTTCTTTTACTTTATTGTACAACTCCTATATCGGTTGGTGGTTACTTCCACTATAAATTTACATTATGGATATTAGACTTACCCCTCACTACTTTTAGGCGTACAATAGAAAGCCTATAATTTTTTTAGCAATTTTGCTATTATTGAATTTTTTTGCTTATTTTTGCATCAATTCCGGTCGGCTGGTGCGACAGCACGACACCGGAAGGTTCATTTTGATAACGAAGAGCGTTTAAGATATTATCCTGTACTGAAATCTAGACAATTTCATCTCTAAGGATAATAAACAAGAACGCTCACGTCTTTGTTATATACCATTCCTCGCAAGGGAGTGACTATATACATGGGCGTGGGCTGTTTGTTTGTTACTTAGAGAGGGCAGTCTAGAGCCTCAGTACAGTAATAAGCGATAGTTCCCACGCCTCTTTTTTTTATATAATGCTGAACGGCGGGAACAGGGAGGCACGAAAAAAATGACATGAAAAAGTTTTATTTTCAGTGGTTATATGTTGTTTTGTCCGTTTCGTTGTTAATGTTGGCGGGATGCGACAAAAAAGAAGAAGTTGAGAAACCAACCGATAAAGAACTGACCGTTGAACAAAGAAGTAAAGATTTTGATTCTTATTCCAAAATTGTAGATAAAATCTTTGAGAATGAAAATCCGACAAAAGAAATGTTTTTAGCGAAAGTTGCTGAAATAGAAAGGATGGAATCGGTTGAAAAAGTGTATGTAAACGATTACGATTGTATGATAAAAATAATCGACGGACCTGCATTCTGTATTATTTACAAGGAATTACCGTCTGTTTTTGAAGATGAGGGGAGCGAAAATTTAATAAAAGCAGCAAATGATATTCTATCTCAAAGCAAAATTGTAAAAGCGGATAATTCAGCTATAAAAATAGCTGTTTTCAATCTTAATTCAGATGATAAAGATAGGGAGAGACAGAATATGCTCGTGAATAATACTGTATTAATGTTAAAGAATGCGGGGTGTACCGTTGATTATTTTACTGCAAAACAATGCGATTACAGCAATTACAGCAGAATAATGGCAGATAAATCATATAAAGCAGTTTATTTTTCCGCACATGGAGTATATCGCGAAGATTATGGCTATGGTGTTATTATGAGTAATGAATTTGTTGAAAAAGGTTTGTTTGAACAAAATTGGAATACCGGAATGACTGACGAACAGATTCGTGCGGAAATGTGGCATTCGAAAGATACTTATATTTGGCATCCTGCTTCTGATAAATGGTGGAACAATAAGTTTTATAAAGCGTATCCCGTTGGCGCACTAAAGGAAAATGACGGTGGTGCATACGCTGGCAGACTGTTTTATTTCGCGAGTTGCGGAGCATTGAAAACCAAAAATTCCAATTATTGGAATGGCTTTTCGGGTAGTATAGCAGGCTGGAAAGATAAAAATGTAGTTGGCGAAGCGGTAGGTGCGATTATGTTTTACCGAATGATTAAGCAAGATGAATCTCTTGTTGCATTTTCGTTGGGATTCAATGGAAAAACAGACCCTGTTACAGGAGCTTTGTGGACATATCATGGAGCAACAGATTTTAAGTTTAGATCCAATGCTATCACCACGAACAGAACTTATACAAATAATATTACCACGCCCAAAAACGGTTATTATATCAAAACATGGACGGAAGACTGGCTGCCTACTCTAACCATAAAGGGCGCTTATGATAAATCGCTGATCGAAGGCAAACAACCATATATATTACTGACAGATATTAACGGGAGAGAAATAGGCAGAGAAAATGTTTCGTGCAAAAAAGACGGGACATTCTCAAAAACCTTATACGCAAGATACTGGAAAGGCTTGGTAAATTTTACTCCGAGGATATCGGATTATTATGACCTTAGCGAGCAAACAGTTTCGGTGATATTTTCAAGAAACTTCAAGGAAAATTATGTGGATGAAGCGGATTGGACAGAATTAGAAGATTGCCCTATTGCAAGTAGCATGCAAAGAACTTTTCCATTTGAAATTGGTGATAAATTATGTATAATAAAAACCGACTATTCAATAATAGAATCTGTTTATTCGTATGATATTCATTTAAATAAATGGGTACAACATCAAAGCCCAATAAATTATGAAATAAGCTTGGCTGATGTTGAATGTTATTTTCAACTAAATAATAATGGTTATATTGTTTGTGACGCTGATAGCTACTTGAAAATACACAAATACGATTTGCAAACAAATAGTTGGTCTAATATTACAACTAATTTACATCTTCCTGGACTTTGGACTCATGGTGCAAAATATTTTGCCATAAATAATAAACTGTATGTATTATACGAGAGCATAATGTATGAGACAGATCTTTTGAATAATACTTATATAACAAAAAACAATTTTCCTGCAAACATAAAAGGAATGTTTAACAGTGTAAATAGAGGATATGCAATGACGGATGATGGTAAAATTTTTGAATATAATCCTGTATCCGATATCTGGACTGAGATAACAACATTTGAGTTAGTGAACAACGGTAATTTTTATTATTTTGCTGCGAATGGAAATTTCTTGTATTTTCATTATAGTACTATTGGCATCAATGAACTATGGCGTTATAGCATAAATGAAAAAGAATGGGAACAAATATGTAATCAACGTCCAAATGATGCATATTACGCATACGACGTTTTTCTTGTTGATAATAATATATATGCATTACAGGGGAGTAATCGTAAATTTTACAAGCTAAATAAATGAATAGCTTTGAATAAATGAAACCAGACAAATGCTTATTAAAGAAGGATTGTTTTCAAAATCATCTTGATGAAAACCGGAAATGATCATGTTGCCATCATGATGTTTCATAAAGAATCCGGGTTTATATTCATGCTGCCGCCTGCCCGTCAGGGCAGGCATATCAATAGAAAAATGCAACTGATCAACTTAAAAAACCTTGTTAGAGGTTTCACGAATACAAATAATAAATGCCCTGCGACACTCAGAAATGGGATTATCCTATTTTCTATGGATATACAAGTCGGACTATCTTTATATCGAGCTCACGTTAAATTATATAAACAACAACTCGAATTAATTATTTGAAGCCAAAAAAAATTATACAAGATGAAAACGAAAAAAACTTTTTTGATTTTATTTTTGCTCGTGGGAGTAGTAACTGTAAATGCACAGTCACTTGACCGGTATCTTGGTATGTTGTGGAAGGAGTTATTAGTCAAAGAAACTGTGAAACTGCCGGAAGGCATTGAAAAACGTGTGTCGCCGAATGCAAGAATGAAAAACGCTAAAGCGGTGCTATTTGATAAAGAACTTAACGCAGTGGCAGAGATGCGTTTGGATAACAATAAACGAGTTGACATGATTCGTATTATACCGCTGAATAGTACTGCGGATATACAAGTACAGAATTTGTTAAGCCGAGGTGGTTGGACGCTCACATGGGATACGAATATTATGAAGATGTGGTGGGTGCATTTCAAATTGTCGTTTAAACCGCTTACTTTTGCAAAATAATTATAACATAAACAACTATGACACGAGAAGAATATTTGGCATTGGCGGCGAGCCGTTACGATGAATTGGAAAAGTTAAAAGAGAAAGACAATTTCTACGATTACGAGAAGGGTTTTGATGAAATATGGCGTGATTTAGGTCGTCAATATATGGAAACCCGGTTAAATGAAAAGTCTACGACATCGGATAGACGAAAAAAAAACGTTAACCCGTTACGGAGAGATGTCGATTCTGAAAAGCAACCGTTACATGCAGGGGCGTAAAAATGGCTTTGGCATAAGCCCTTACATGCAAGAATTGATGGTGTATGCCGGTCATTTGGAGTGTTATGAAAAATGCAATGAGATATTGGAACACTTCCTGTGTATCGAAGTGAATCCATCTC
>JAISRS010000033.1 GCA_031273485.1 Prevotellaceae bacterium | reverse complement strand
GGAAACAGCGCTCTACGGCAGCGGTTCGCAAATAGATTTAGCCTATCCGATGCTGGTTGGCGTCACGCCGCCGGAATTGAAACAGGCGGTTACGGAAAAGCTGTTTTACGAAACGCAGGTGCGTCAAACGGGACACATCGGCTGCGGTTTGGTGGGAGTGCCGGTCGTAACGGGCTGGGCGGTGAACAACAATCAACCCGATTTCCTGTACGGGATGCTGAAAAAACGCGACATTCCAAGTTATCTGTATATGATTGATAACGGAGGTACAACCACCTGGGAGTATTGGAAAGGCAGTCGCAGCTACATCCACAACTGCTACAACGGCATCGGCTCGTGGTTTTATCAGGGTATAGGCGGAATACGCCCCGACGATTCGTTTTCGGGCTACCGCCGGACGTGGATACAGCCGCAAATACCGAATGGCGTCACTTGGGCAAAAACAAAGGTGCAAACTCCCTACGGGTTTATTTCGGTTGATTGGAAACTGACAAACGGACAAACGGAAATGAACGTGAATCTTCCGGTTGGATGTACGGCGCGTGTTCCCGCAGGCGAAAAAATAATCACGCTCGAAAGCGGAAAACATCGAATAAAATTGAATTGATACGGCAATAAAACAATCCGCCGGAGAGCGGAAAATATATCTAATAAAAATTTAATTACAGAAATAAAGAAAATCCGCCGGAGAGCGGAAAATATCGAATAAAATTTAATTACAGCAATAAAGAAAATCCGCCGAAGAGCGGAAAATATCGAATAAAATTTAATTTATACAGCAATAAAGAAATCCGCCGGAGAGCGGAAAATATTGAATAAAATTTAATTAATAAAGCAAGAAGATGAAAAAAGTAAATCTTGGAAAGTCCGATATTCAGGTATCGGCAATGACGGTAGGCTGTTGGCCCTTCGGCGGCGGCGACTACTGGGGCGAACAATCGCAAAAAGACGTGGATAATGTGGTGCATACCGCTCTTGATTTGGGCGTAAATACCTTCGACACGGCGGAAATGTACAACAACGGAGAGAGCGAACGCTCGCTGGGTATAGCTCTCAAAGGACGCAGGAACGAGGCGGTAATAATATCGAAAATCGGACCTTCAAACTGTCATCATGTGCGCAAACACTGCATCGAAAGCCTGCAACGGCTCGGAACGGATTACCTCGACGTGTATATGCTGCACTGGCCTATCAACAAATTAGCCGTTGAACATTTCACTTCCGACAAAAGCATCATCGCAGCGCCTCCAACGGTGGAAGAAGCTTACGCTCAACTCGACGAACTGAAAAAGGAAGGCTTGATTCGCTCCATCGGTATGAGTAACTTCGGACGCACGCAGATGGAAGAAGTTGTGGCTACCGGCGTCAGAGTGGATGTGAACGAAATGTCGTACAATATTGTGTCGCGCGCTATCGAAGCCGAAATTGCGCCCTATTGCATGAAACACGACATCAGTATTATCGGCTCTATGGGTCTGCAACAGGGACTGCTGGCAGGTATTTACAAAACTCCCGACGATGTCCCCAAACATCAGGCGCATTCGCGGCATTATCCCGACCACCGCGGCGGCGGCACTTCACGCCACGGCGAAGCCGGCGCCGAAAAAGAATTGTTCGAAGTGGTGGATCAGTTGCGCAAAATAGCCGACGACCTCCACGTACATATCGCACAGCTGGCAATAGCATGGATACTGAAAAAACCTTTCATGGCATCCACGCTCGTAGGCTCGCGCAATATCGACGAACTGAAAACAAACGTAGCTGCCTGCTCTCTGACTATCTCGGACGACACGGAAGCTCTGATCGACAAAATCAGTCAGCCGGTACTCGATATTCTGGGCAACAACCCCGATTACTACGAACATTCTTCCAAAAGCAGAATCTTCTAATCCACGGGGTTTTTTAATCCACGAATTACACGAATAACACGAATGTTTAACGCTGTAGAATTTTTACGAATGACACGAATGTTTAAAGGATAAAAGGAGATGGGAATTATATATAAAACGGAGTCATATAATATTATTGGTGCAGCCATGGAAGTTCACAGAGTATTAGGTTGCGGATTTTTGGAAGCAATTTATCAGGAAGCTATGGAGAAAGAATTTATGTATCGGAAAATGCCTTACAAAAGAGAGAAGAAATTAGAAATATATTATAAAGAAGAGTTGCTATCACAGTTTTATGTTGCCGATTTCATTTGTTATGATAAAATAGTAGTGGAATTAAAGGCATTAAATACTATATCTTCCTTAGAGGAAGCTCAAATGTTGAACTATTTAAAAGCAACTAATTTTAAAGTAGGAATACTTCTCAATTTCGGTGAAAGAAGTTTGGTATATAAAAGATTGGTGTATTAGTTATTCGTGGATAAAAAAATCCGTAGGATTAATTCGTGTAATTCGTAAAATCCGAAGGATTAATTCGTGTTAATTCGTTAAAATTCTACAGAGTTAAACATTCGTGTAATTCGTGTAATTCGTGGATAAAAAAAACCGTGGATAAAAAAAATAATTAGTTGATTAAATAATTAAATTAGTTGATATATGTTAAAAGGAATCAGTCCTCTTGTGTCGCCCGAACTTCTGAAGATATTGATGGAGATGGGGCATGGCGATGAAATCGTCTTTGGTGACAGTAATTTTCCTGCCGCCTCTCACGCCCAGCGTTTGGTACGCGCCGACGGGCATAGTATAACAGCCTTGCTGGATGCCGTATTGCCGCTTTTCCCGCTCGACTATGCAGTGGATTTCACCGCTGTGTTGATGGCGTTTCGCGGAGATAAGGAACCTGCCGTATGGAGTAAATACAAGGAGAAATTGGGAGCATATCCCGATGGCGACAAGCAATTTCTGACGCTTCAGAAACCCGACTTTTACGAGCGGGCAAAAAAAGCCTATTGCGTGGTTGCTACCGGCGAATCGGAAGGTTTTGCCAACCTGATTATACGTAAAGGCGTCATACGAATTAATACGTAGCGATTTCAACATCCAAATCCCCCTAACAGGGTTTAGAATCCCTGTTAGGGGTCGCTTTAGCAAAAGAAATTCGTGTAATTGACTGCGCCGAACTTACGTTTCGTGTAATTCGCGGATAAAAAATTCGTGCTAATCCGTCAAAAATCCGCAGGATTTTAATTCGTTTCATTTGGTTAATTCGATGACAAAAAATCGTGGAAATCCGGCGATGAAAATTGTAGATCCTAATCCATGATTCCTGTTTGGGACTTTATTTATAAGATATAATTTGTAGAAAACTAATATAATATGAAATATATGGATTATTTTTTTAAATTATTTTTGCAAATTTAAAATTTCGCATTACCTTTGCAGCCGCAAAATCGGCAACCTCTTACAGTCCGAAGGATTTTGGTAACGTTGCTCTAATAATTTGAATAGATATGGATTTAATAAAAATTGCACAACAGGCGTTCTTGGGAGAACAAAAACAATATCCCGCTTTTAGAGCAGGAGATACGATTACCGTAACATATAAAATAGTTGAAGGAAATAAGGAACGGTTACAAAAATTTAAAGGAGTAGTTATCCAGCGTAAAGGACAGGGTGCTACTCAAACTTTCACCGTCAGAAAAATTTCCGATAATATAGGAGTTGAAAGAATCTTTCCGGTTAATTCCCCCTTTATTCAAGATATAGAATTGAATAAGGCTGGAAAAGTTCGCAGAGCGAGAATATTCTACATGCGTCAGCGCACAGGAAAGAAAGCAAGAATAAAAGAACGTAAGATTCTTTCAAAGAAAGAATTACTTTAATAAATAAACAGGCTCCGTGGCTCAACTGAATAGAGCACCTGACTACGGATCAGGAGGTTACAGGTTTGAATCCTGTCGGAGTCACAAATCAAAGCGCTTACAATTATCGTTGTAAGCGTTTTGATTTTCTGCGATTGTCGTCATTGGCAGGAACCACCCCGTTTCACGGTGAAAAAAGAGTGATGACGTACTGTTAATTTATGGGAGAAAAGTACCTTATTTTCATAATACTAAAAAATATATCATTGTAAGGCGCAAGCCGAATGAAGGAAACGTAATCGTCACATCCCTCCAGAGCGCCTCAAAATAAAATTTAGCCGAATTTGAAAAAATGTGTAGATACTATTGCCTAACAGTGGGAGCGCTCCCGTTCGGCGTAGCGTCATTGGCAGGCGACACCCCTAACAGGGATTCAAAACCCTGTTAGGGGGCACAAAGCGCAGAAAGGAGGGCACGGGTTACAAACCCGCGCCAGTGGAGAGTCTGCTTGGCTTCGCTACGCCGAACAGAGGGAGAACCTATTAGTCATCTCCCTCCATAGCGCTTCAAAATAAGATTTAGCCAAATTTGCATGTTTTTGTTAAATTCTTTTTTAAAATACTGCCTTTCAACCGAACTGCGAGGTCGGATTACCGACATTTTTCGCATAATATTGTAATTGAAAATAACAGAACCTGCATTTAAACGTTATCGCATTTTCACTTCTAAAAGTATCGGATTTGTATCTTCCGGAAGCGCAGGAATCAGTTTTAGAGCATCATCTGGTTCTACAACACAATACATGATGTTGCCGGAAACATAATTGGGCCAAACAACTATTGTTACATCTCCTATCGAAACAGGGATTCCTTGTACGCCCTCCCGTTTACCTTCTACGGTTCTTCCATATCGGCTTCTGTATAATAAATTGAGTGTTTCTGTATCCCATATCTCATAATATGCTTTGTGATTATAGTCATAATACAAAAAACAATATTTGGAAATCAAACTTATGTAATCGTGCATGATATATTTATATCCATCTCTATCTTGTGCGGATAAAGTGGCGAAGATTTCGTCGGGCGCTTTATATTGTCCTTTAGAAATGACCATGTAAGGTTTTTCGTATTCGGACGTAATATGATATAAGGTATCGCCGAGGGCAATGTGATAGTAACATTCGTCATTATATTTACTAATACCGTCGGAATGAATCATCGCCCGCTTGGGTATTTGCCCTCTGGGGAGACCTTGCCGAATTAAATTCCATGATTTATCGTAAATATTCAATGCATATTTTATATGCTTGTCGGGAGGGGAACTCACTGCAAAATTTCCGTCATTGAGTATTTGAACTGCTCCTATCGAATCATGTTTGATAGACTTTATAAAGTCGCCATTAAAATTATATGAATGAAGGGCGCGTTTGTTCATATCATATACATATATAATACTATCCTGTTCCGATATATTAATACTGTACAGTTTACTGTACTCTCCGGGACCCGGTCCTTCTTTATCCAATACGCAGGACACTTTTCCGTCTTGTTTATTTATAAAGTAAACGGCTTGTTTAGGAGCAAACGAACCGGTAGCTGTAATAACATGTTGAGCGGTAAGTCCTCCAATGGCTATATACGGAAATAATACGGAATCATTGGTTTCTACGGGAATGATTCTGATATTTTCCGCAAGATCATTTAATGTCAATTTATTCGGAGCTTTTTTATCCATCGCCTTTTCCAAATCAATAACGATATAAGGTTGTTGTTTTACTTCCTCCTTGCACGATAACATGAGGTAACAATTAATACAAATTGTTGTACAGATAATTAATATTTTTCTCATAATATTTTAATTTTTAAAAAGTTTCTCTACTGCTTTGCTTTCCCTTTCACCTTAACACAAGTTGTTTGTATATGTCCGTAATCTATGTATTACCGATTGATTTTCACATTCTAATTTTTGTATTACAGGTTCTATATTTTTATAAATAACTGAAAAATCGGAGGCAAAGGTAATCAAATTATTATTTGCAAGACAAAATATGCTGAATTTATTCGGGAGGTGTACAACAAAAATTCCATTGCCGCTGCTTTAAGGACTTTAAAGACCTTAAAGTCCTTAAAGGAAGGCACCCCCCGGCGTAGCGTCATTGGTAGGCGACACTCCTAACAGGGTTTTGAACCCCTGTCAGGGTTTATTATCTCGTAACAGCCTGTTAGAGGATGCCTTCCAAACCACAACTATCTGTCTAACAATCCATTTCTTTATTGCATACAATCGAATTTCAGCACAAAGATATACCCTGTAGTTAAATGCCGAAATACCACAGATATGGTATTTTTAACTTACAGCCGGTTTATATGGTCTGTATCCGACCTTTTTCTTTGAATACTCCTGTTCACGCCCCAGTTGTATCTGACTGTGAGTGTAACATATCTTGTATCCGGCCACCTGTCATCCTGCGTAATAGAAATATTATTACTGTATGAAGTCCACCGGTTACTTTTTCTATTTGTTAGTAGAAGGTCTTCCACCGTTAGTGAAATCATCAATTTTCTGTTCATCAGATGTTGGGTGATACC
>JAISRS010000537.1 GCA_031273485.1 Prevotellaceae bacterium | reverse complement strand
GTAATTATCTTATAGTTCTGTGTAAAGGAAGTGACAATGTAGTCCCGAATATCATCGTTGTCTTCTATTACAAGCAATACAGGACGGATGTCGGCCTCTTCGTCCTGTTCTTCTTCAATGATTTCCATACCGGATGATTTTTTTCCTTCTTTGTGCAAGGCATTCGGATAAATATTCTCTTTCAGGATAAGAAATTGGAATGTCGTGCCTTTTCCAAGCGTACTTTCCACACGAATAATGCCTTCATGCAAATCAGCCAATGATTTGACGATCGCTAGCCCTATGCCCGTACCCGAAGCCTGATGCTTGCCTTTTGCCTGATAATAGCGGTCGAATATATGCGGAAGCGCTTCGGCGTCTATTCCATAGCCGGTATCGGCCACTTCGATTTCAAGGTATCTTTGCTCGCCTTTATTTACGGCGCGAAGCGTGAGGCGTATTTCGCCTTCGGGCGTATATTTTACGGCATTCGACAACAAATTATTCAGGATCGTTGTAATCACGTCTGCATCGAAATAGAGTTTGGTATCTTTTGTTTCAATGTTTATATGGAATTTCACCTTTTCGTTTCGATTCATCTCTTTGTAGCGCAGCCCGATTTCAGTAACCAAACTGCCTAAATTCTCTCTACATACGGTTAGTCTCCGGTTTTGCGTTTCCGTCTTTCTAAATTCAAGAATTTGGTTGATTAGGTTAAGCAGTCGCATGGCGCTTCCATGAATGATGCTGATTTTCTTGCTGTAAGTGGTTGACAGGTTCTTATCATTCAACAAATCTTCCAAAGGGCCTAAAATCAATGTGAGCGGCGTGCGGAGTTCGTGCGTGATATTGGTATAGAAACGCAAACGTTCGTCATTGAGTTCCTGTTTGCTGTGGTTCTCTTTTTTTTCCAGTTCCAACGAGCTCTCCAAACGGAGTTTATGTTTATAGAAATGTAAAAACACATATATCCCCAACCCGACGACAAGGGCATAGAAAAGTTTGGCATACCATGTAAGCCAGAACGGAGGATGGATATGAACCGATATCGACGCAATGTGCGCCTCGTCCCATTCGTGGTTTCTCAATCGCGCTTTCACTTTGAATTTGTATTCTCCGTGAGGGATATTCCGGAAGACTACCTGATTTTCACTATGGATATTGTGCCATACATTTTCCAGCCTTTCAATCATGTAGGCATATTCTATCTGTCCGCTTTGCGAATAATCAGGTACGGAAAATGTAATGCGAAAAGAATTTTGATTATACGGCAAAACGAGAACTCCGGTTCCCAATGAAATCAAAAATTCCTCTTTACGGCTTTCCGTTTGTTTGTTAAACACATTACATTCCATGATTTGCACTGGAGCCACTTGTCGTTTTCCGGCAATGTCTTTCGGGTCGAAATAAGAAATACCGCCCAGAGAACCAAAATAAATCATGCCGTCCGATGTGGTGCAAGCGGAACCGATGATAAAATTTTCCATCGGAATGCCGTCGCGATAGTCGTAATTAGCGAATTTCCGGCGGTGTTTGTTCCAGCAAGAAATACCATTATTGGTGCTTAACCAGATATATCCCGCTTTGTCTTCCTGAATGGCGCGTACGTGGCCGTCGGCAAGTTCCTGTTTCTCATTATACAATTCAAAATGAGCCGGATCGTTGCTGTCGTTAAAATAGCCGATGCCGTTGCGGGTGGCTGCCCAAATGCCTCCTTTGCCGTCAATATATAAATGATTGATTGCATTGGAACAAAATCCGTTTTCATCGTTAAACTCCATCAACAGCTTGTTGTCCCGGTCAAAAATAAAGATGCCTTTCCCAAATGTTCCTACCCAGAGTTTGCCTTGCCGGTCGCGGAGGATACTATATATGATCTTGTCCGAAAGCTGATTATTGATAGCCTCTTCTTTCCTGATTAATCCTTCCGTGCAAGAGTATAATCCGGTATTGGTGCCTATCCACATTTTTCCGTCGACGTCTTCAAAAAACGTGCTAAATTCGTGGATAACATTTAAGTCCAGGTTGATTCGTTCAAACCGGCTGCTTTGAGGATTAAATGTTAATATGCTTCCATATAACCCCAGCCATAACAGGCCTTGCCGGTCGCGTTTAATGGTATAGATTTGTGTATGGGACTCCGGCAGGTAATTCGATATGTCGAAGATTTGTTTTACTTTAAAATTTTGTGAAACGGCTAATTCATTTTCACCCCCTATCCATAGCTGCTGTTTATCGTCAACGCAAATACCCCATACCGGTTTATGTTTCAGTCTGCCGTCTTTTACCGTAGAGTAGGGTAAAAGACGGAATGTCGGCTGTGTGTTTCCGATAAAATCCAGTCCGCCGCCATAGTTGCCTATCCATATATTGTCAAAACCGTCTTGAAACAGGCTTCGGATATTGCCGAAAGCGGTTATGTTCCGGAATTGCACCTGTTCGAGATTCATAAACGTCGTGTTCTGCAAATTAAGGATACTGATACCGCCTGCATCGGTAGCAATCCACAGCGTACCGTCTTTCATCTCTTTAATGCTATATACATAATCTGCAAGCAACGAACCGGCATTAGCGGGATCATGCCGGAAACGGATAAATTCTCCGGTTTGTGGATTGAATAAGGCAAGGCCGTGATTGGTTCCCACCCATATATTTTTCTTTTGGTCGATGCATACGGTGTGTACGTTATTCCCCGGTAAACTTTTAGCATTGGCAGGGTCGTGGCGAAAATTCCGGACGGTTTTGTCTTTGATGTCGAGGATACTTAGCCCGTCTTCGACATGACCGATATACAAGTGATTATTTCCGTCGTCAACGGCGCACCAATTGCGCGAAGACAAGTCTTTGAACAGGGAAATCCGTTTATTTTTCCTGTCATAATAGTCTATACCGACATGATAATGAGTAATCCATATTCCACCGTCGGCAGCAGGAGACAGATGTGTAACGTCATTCGTAACCAATCCGTTTTCCGTTGTATAGTTTTTAAACTGCTGCGTAGTGCAGTCGAATACACTAATGCCATTCCTTTGCGTACCAATCCATAAGGCGTTTTCTTCCTTGTCATATAATAATGCGTTCAGTGCATTACTGACCAGACCGGAATTGTTTTCCTTGTAAACGGCAAATGATTGTCCGTCAAATTTGTTTAATCCGGATTCGGTCGCCACCCAGATGCACCCTTGCCCGTCTTGCGTAATGTCCTTCACATAATTGTTGGATAGTCCGTTTTCTAAACCGAGATGCTTTAATACATACGATTGAGCTATGCTGTCGTTAGAAAACAACAACACGCAAATGGCCGCAATGAAATAGCTTTTTCGCATACGCATAAACAATGGTTTTTACTTTTCTACTACTTTTTTGTCTGTATCCGGAAATTGAAAACAAAAATACAATATATTTTATGATTTAATCTAATGAATTTTATTTTATAAAATAGATGGTTTTAAGTGGTTTTAAGTTTTTAGACACTGATAATCAATATTTTCATCCATAAAGCCGCCAAATCGTTCATGGCGATTTTACCCCCTATATTGACGAATTTCCCCATTTTAAATGCTTCGTTTGTCCCCTGTCTGTCAGGATAAACATACATACCTTTGCGTATCATTAAACCCGAAACAAAGATTATTATTCATTTTTAAATTTAATAGATATGAAAAACAAAGAAAGTATTCCGCGTCCTGAAAAAAGAGCGGAAAGAAGAAACCACAGGTTAATCAGTATCTGTTGCTTGTTCTTTCTGATGACAGCAATGAATGTGTTTGCGCAGCAACGTTCGGTTACAGGGACGGTGACCGATGTGAACGGTGAGCCTGTTATTGGCGCAAGTGTTTTGGAAAAAGGAGCCAATAATGGTACGGTAACGAATGCTGAAGGTCACTTTAACCTGAAAGTTTCTAATGCTGCTACGCTTCAAATTACCTATCTCGGTTTTATTTCTCAGGAAATAGCCGTAGACAATCAAACGAATTTCAGTATCGTTATGAAAGAAGACAGTAAGGCTTTAGATGAAGTAGTTGTCGTTGGGTTCGGCACCCAAAAGAAAGTCAATCTGACCGGCGCGGTCGGTCTCGCCACGGCAAAAGACCTCGAAGCCCGTCCGGTGGTGAATGCTACGCAAGCCCTGCAGGGGTTGGTACCGGGATTGTTCATTACTACCAATACCGGCGAAATGGACAAAAGCATGAGTATTAATGTTCGCGGTACGGGAACGATCGGCGACGGCTCCAGCGGCAATCCGTTGATATTAATTGACGGCATGGAAGGCGATATCAATACGGTCAATCCGCAGGATATTGAAAACGTCTCTGTCTTGAAAGATGCGGCTGCCTCTTCCATTTACGGTTCCCGCGCTCCCTTCGGAGTGATTTTGATTACCACCAAAAAAGGAACGCCGGGCAAACGGACCGTTAACTATAATAACAGTTTCCGTATAACGAACCCTATTCATCTGCCGGAAATGATGGATTCCTATACGTTTGCCAACTTTTTCAATGCCGGTTTCAGGAATGTGGGCTGGGGACAGTTCATCTCCGATGAGACCATGCAAAAGATGCTGGATTTTCAGGCAGCCGGAGGCACCAATACGGGCGGTTTGCTTAACGATGGAAATGTATGGGGCAAGCCCGCAGGCGACCCTTATACGACAGGCTATGCCAATACGGACTGGTATAAGGAGATCTACAAAAGCAACAACTTCTCGCAGGAGCATAATTTGAGCATGAGCGGCGGTAGCCAAAAAGTGAATTATTACGCTTCGCTGGGTTACCTCGACCAGAACGGTTTGCTTCGTCACGGCAGCGACGGTTTGAAACGCTACAATGCAACGGCAAAGATAAATGCCGAACTTGCTTCCTGGGCGCGTTTTAACTACGGTTTGCGCTTTGTTCGCACCGACAACTGGCGTCCTACCCGCTTCAACGGCAGTTTTTACGATGATATGGGTCGTCAAACCTGGCCCAACCTGCCGGTTTATGACGAAAACGGTTTTTATCACGATGCAAACGGGGGAGGACCTGCCATGCGACTGGCGCTGGGCGGCGACCGCAGTGTGCAGTCCGACAATGTGGCTCATCAGGCGGCGTTTGTCTTTGAACCCGTCAAAAACTGGCTGACACACCTTGAGTTTAATTACAACACCTATACCTCGAATGTGAAGGAGACCTCGTTGCCTTACTACAACCACGATGTGGCGGGAAATCTCCTGACCGGCACAAGCTCTTCCAACCTTTACCAGGACAACAGCAAGGAAAATCATTTAAACCTGAATATCTTCTCGGAATATACGCACTCTTTCAACAATGTTCATAACTTGAAAGTGATGGGCGGATTTCAGGCGGATGAAATGCGGCAAACTTTCTTCAGCGCCCGAAAATACGGCTTGCTGCTGTACGATCTTCCCGAATTTGACCTTTCCAGCAGTCTGGGCGGCGACGGTAGCGAAAGAATCCCCGAAGTAGCCGGATACAGTAACGAATGGGCTACCGCCGGTTTCTTCGGACGTATCAACTATGATTACGACGGCAGATATCTGGCTGAAGTCAATCTGCGTTATGACGGCACATCCCGTTTCCGCAAGGGCGAACGCTGGGCATTGTATCCCTCCTTCTCTCTGGGTTGGAATATTGCCCGCGAAGCCTTCTGGGAATCGCTGCAACAGACGGTAAATACCTTGAAACTGCGCGGCTCTTACGGCGAACTGGGCAATCAGAACACCAATTCATGGTATCCTACCTACCGCACGATGTCTCTGGGTTCGGGCAATGGCGCCTGGCTGCAAAACGGCGTAGCGCCGAATACGGCAAGAATAGGCGATTTGGTCAGTACCGCCCTGACATGGGAAACGGTACGTTCATGGAACGTCGGTCTTGACTACGGTCTGTTCAACAACCGCCTGACTGGTTCGTTCGACGTGTTTACCCGCTTCACCGACAACATGGTAGGTCCCGCTCCCGAACATCCCAACATATTGGGCATCAGCCCGCCGAAAACCAACAACTGCGACTTGAAAACCGCCGGTTGGGAATTGGAAATCGGCTGGAACGACAAGCTGAAAAACGGATTGAGATATGGAGCCAAGTTCCTGCTGTCGGACGCAAAGACCACGATCGAAAGTTACCCCAGCAATACCACCAACTCTATCTGGTCGTATGTGGCAGGACGCGAAACAGGCGAAATCTGGGGATATGAAACCGTCGGCATCGCCAAAACGCAGGCGGAAATGGACGCGCATCTGGCAGCCGTGGGCGAACAGCCTTTCGGTTCGGAATGGAGCGCCGGAGACGTCATGTACAGGGATTTGGACGGCAACCCCGGAATTACGGAGGGCGCAGGGACTGTAGAAGACCACGGCGATTTGAAAGTAATCGGAAACAATACCCCGCGTTTCCAGTTCGGTTTTGACCTTACTGCCGACTGGAAAGGGTTTGACGTTCGTGTATTCCTGCAAGGCGTGATGAAACGCGATTATATGGTAAACGCATATAATAATATGTTCTGGGGCGCTACCGGCGGCGAATGGTGGTCTGCCGCCTTGAAACCGCATGAAGATTACTTCCGCGCCGAAGCCTCCGGACTGAATGGAGAAATCCCTGCCAATTTGGACGCTTACTATCCCCGTCCGCTGTTTGGCTGGGGTAGCAACGGTCCTGTAAAGAACCATCAGGCGCAAACCCGTTATCTGCAAGACGCTTCTTACATCCGTCTGAAGAATTTGCAAATCGGCTATACCCTACCTGTTTCATTGACAAAGCATATCGGTATCAACAGACTGCGCATTTTTGCTTCCGGCGAAAACTTGTGGACAGGCACCAGTTTAACCAAACTGTTCGACCCCGAAACGCTTAACGGTGGAAATACAAACAGCTCTGCCGACGACGCCGTGGAAAGCAACGGTAATGCCTATCCATTGTCCAGAACATGGTCGTTCGGTCTTAGTGTAACCTTTTAATACATAAATAAGATGAAAACAATTAATATAAAAAATATGAAGACTCATAAAAACAGATTCGTATGGGCGCTTTTAGCCCTGGTTTTATTGGGAGGTTTTACGTCGTGCGATGATTTCTTAGACAGGGAACCCTTGTCGCTGACAACTCCGGAAACCTATTTTACCGAGGCGTCCCAGTTGGAAAACTATGCCAACCGCCTGTATATAGACATTCTCCCCTCTCACTCCAACTGGAGCTACGGCATTTTCGGCGAAGACAACAACACCGATAACCAGACGGGCGTATCGGTACACGACCGCTATACCGCCGACCGCTGGAAGGTAGATATGTCGGAAAGCAGCAACTGGAATTTTGAACAGATTTATCGCTGCAATTTCTTCCTGTCGCAGGCATTGCCCAAGTTTGGAGAAGACCTGAGCGGCGCTGCGAATACCATTACGGGCGATTTGGCTAACGTTAAACATTACATTGGCGAAGTCTATTTCCTGCGTGCTTACGAATATTTCAAACGCTACCAGTCGTTTGGCGATTTTCCGATCGTCAGCAAACCGCTTGCCGATGATATGGAAACATTGCGCGAAGCGTTGAAACGCAGTCCCCGCAACGAAGTAGCCCGTTTTATTATTTCCGATTTGGACAAAGCCGCCACATTACTCGCCGATAAAAATCTGGCAAC
>JAISRS010000406.1 GCA_031273485.1 Prevotellaceae bacterium | reverse complement strand
GTAACATAATGCAGGTAATAATTGCGAGACAGAATGTGGTTATCACGCGCACTCCCGGTAAGGGAGGTACGTAAGGTCGCACAGTACTCACCTAATATCACGGGAATACCCCTGGCAATAAAATGGGTTCGCATTAATCCAAAACGATCGGCTACCCAGTCCTCCTGACCCCAAGATGATACGTTCCTACCAGTATATCCCTGACCCCACAAGTAAATGGATGACGATCCGGCAAGGCAAAAATCATACGGATCGTAGTAATGAACCTCAAGCATCAGCCGATTCTCTATCACGTCGACAGGTAACTCAAAATAGGCGACAGCATCCCCAATATTCGTATTGTACGACTGAACAACAAGAGTACGATAAGCATTCCGACCACCTGTGGCACGGACAGCATCGACAAATGTCTGATTGTAAGACAACTGAACCTCAATATTCTCGGACGATGGAACCCCATAGTCGGCATGTACCTCATTCGTCCCAGCAAACAAAAGATGATCGTCGTAATCACGAAAATACATCGCAATCCGGCTCCATAACGCACGCTGCTTCTTATTCACCGACTCCTGAAAAACATAAAACGGATGCTCCTCCAGCCACCCACCGTCCCAATGAATGTTCAGCAAAACATACATCCCATTGTCCACACAGTAATCGACTACCTCCTGTACACGACTCAGCCACGAAGCACGAATCTTGAATACAACAGTATCCTCCATGTAGCCACTCCATGCACAGGGTATCCGAACAGTACTAAAACCGGCAGCTTTGACCGAATCAATCAACCGTTTCGTAGTCCTCGGATTCCCCCATAATGTCTCGTCGGCAGATGTAAGACTACATGCTTCGAGCGCATTGCCAAGATTCCAACCTATCCCCATTTGAATGGATAAATCAAAAGCATCACGCGTCATCCCGGTTTGGTCGGGAAGAATAAATTCCGGCAGCACAGGATCTTCCTCCAAAGATGGTGGAGGCGCAGGCAAGGTCGCCTCTTTCTGGCTGATTTCCACCGCAGCACTAAGATCCTCCACGGTAATCCGTATTTGGCTGCTTCGCTCCGTCAAATCCGAATTTTCGCTTACAGTAACAGATACAGGAAACAAGGACGGTAGATCCTCCTGATTGAAAGCAACCGTACACCAAGTCGCCGTCGAGGAAATGACCGCTCTGGCATTCGTCTTTATGTGAAAGGTCTTTGTATCCCCGTCGCTCCCAAAGGAAAGCAAACCGGTCGAAACAACCAACTCCGCTTCCTCTTTGGATTCACCAAAAGAACATCCACTCAATAACAACAGTGTATAAGCAAGCAAATAAATGAAAACAGTCCTCATAACTAAAAGTGTAAATGAGGCAGCCGGTCAATGATGCACAAGCTGCCGCGCTGAATACCTCATTCTATTTTAGCACAAAATGAAACAGCAATACCTCATCGCTCGTGTCTCCAGCCGCCATGGAATTGCTGACACGACCCAACCGCAAACAAGACTGATTATCAACAACTTGCAAAACCAATACACAATTTTATGCCCAATAATGTAAAGTTGGGTGTTCTGTTTTACGGTACAAAAAAGGGAATCTGTGTACCACTAAAATTATTACTAACGACAATTCCGACACTGTAACGCGCTCGTGTTATTGCAACATAAAATTTTGAACGGCTTGTTCCTTTCAATTCATGTGTATTGTCTTTAATCCACTTGATATATTCTTGTGTGGGATAAATGAGAACTCGGTCAAAAGAAAGTCCTTTGGATTCCCCGAAATTCATTACTTGGCAAATGTCACTAACTTCTCGTTTCTTACTATCGCGCAGTTGTGTTGGTTTATAGTGCCGTAAATATTTATCAACATCTTGCTCTTTAACCAAAAATACGCCATCCTGTTCGGTAGCATTGTTATTGCCTGATGTAGTACTTTGGAAATCGGGAAATAATTTGTTAGATAAGTCACAAATTGGTTTATTGCATCTGTAATTTACCATCAACGAAGTATCATCAGTTTTAATTTTAATAGATTTATCTTGAAAGAAATAGACGATTTGGGATTTTTGGTATCGCTTGTTTTTAGACGCACTGTTTGTTGAATAAGTACCTTGTCGAGGGTCGCCTACCAACAGAATCTCTGAATTACATTTGAATAATAATTTTAGCAACTCTAAATCATATCCGGCTAAATCTTGCACTTCATCAATAAAAATATGCTGATATATTCTTGCCACTCTGTTAATAACCGCTCCACCAGTTTCTTTATTGCATTTAATAACAAATTTAGATAGTTTATCTGAATATATTTTTGTTTCTTTTGTAAAATAATGTTGTTCGAATTCGCTATCCTCTTTGTAGTAAACAGGTATTTCTTTTCCTTTTAGATTAAACTTGTATCTAAGCCCTGAAAGTTCATTGACTAGTAATAACCCTTTTATTCTCTTTTCAAATAAAATGCCTTGGAATGGTCTTGCTCCGTGCTTTAATAGAAAAGAGAACCATGCTTGAACGGTAATATTTTCAGGGATACATGCAAATCCATTTCGTTTCAAATTTTCCTCAACTATTTTCTTTTTGATTTCTTCCTCATTCGCTTGTGTGTATGTCGTAATAAGCACTTTCTCATTTTTTATTTTAAGTGCTTCGTTAACAAGATGGGTGGTTTTACCTGACCCCGCAGCAGCAATGATGAGTTTATTGTTATTCATCATACCAATTTATAGCTTTGTTAATATATTCAGGAAAATTTATTTGTTTATCAGCATTGAAAATTTTCAAAGCACACTCCGTTTTGTGATTCTGCATATACTTGGAAATTTCCCCTACTGTCTTATAGTTCTCCTTGTCAATTTTTAATATTTCGCAGAGCGTTGCAAAATCATCTTTGTTTGCATCCGCAATTTGCGGCTCTAATGTATTCAAATTATTTCTTTTATCTGCAAAGACTCTAATAGTAGTTGTATTATTATACTGTTCATATTTTTTTGTGATTTTATTATCAAAATCGCCGTCATTGTCAGTTACAACGGCAACTTGTTTTTTGATTCTCTCCGCAATTTCCAAAAAACGCAAAAAAGATGTGCCGACCGAAATAACATCAATACTGTCTTCAATAGGCAATTTCCCCTTTTTAACAAAATATGCTTTTTGTACAATCAATTCGTCAGAATCACCCTCAACTAAAATAGCTTTGTTACACAAAATCAATCTCAATGTATCATAACCTGCCAATTTTTGGAAAAATTGAAAAGTTTTTTCGGGCAAGTCATTCAGCCGAATAGTTTTTTTATCATTAAGGAAAATAAGATTCCCCAAACTTAATTTGTTGGCTACAAAACTATTATGTGTTGAAATTAAAATTTGTTTATCTCCGTTGTCGCTTATAATATCACATATCAGTTGATTTAGTTTCGAATGAGCCAAATGATTTTCAGGCTCTTCAAACAAAATAAGATTGGCTTCTTTTGCTTTTTTATGTCCTAATGCTAATTTGGCTTTTACCAAACATTGTTCACCTTTTCCAATGAAATGGAAAGGAATGTCGTCTAATTGAGTAATCAAACTATTTTCCCATGCATTTTTTGAAGATAATTCTACCGATAATTCTACTTTCTTGTCGGAAATTTTTGCGGTTTTTTTTATCTTATCATTAATGTTTTTGATAGCAGGTTCTTTCATGAATGATTCTTTCATTTTTCTGTGAGCCTGAGAAATTTCTACAACTTCGTTTGATTCCAAAAATTCTTTTATGATGCGGGATATGTATATGTCAGAACCATTCTGAAACTTATTACTTGCCGAATCAATTAATGCCGATTTTATGGGGATAGTTCTTGGCGTAATGCTTTCATCTCCTGAAAAACTTGTCCATGAAATATTGTAATACTCTATCGGAAGCGTTTTTATCCCGCCAATTTTAA
Source organism: Prevotellaceae bacterium (assembly GCA_031273485.1). GTDB lineage: Bacteria > Bacteroidota > Bacteroidia > Bacteroidales > UBA932 > JAIRLF01. The sequence goes on along the minus strand of JAISRS010000406.1, from coordinate 801 downwards.
CCAATTCTTCATATTCTCGCTGATATTTATCATCAAAAGTAACCTTATAGGAAATTCCTATTGCTGTTGATTTGGCACTATTCCAGCGACCTTCGAATTCAGGATAATCTTCGCCGTCAATATAAATTTCTATCAGAATATGCGGTAATTGAATTGCCGTTTCTCTTGATTCTAAATGTTGGATGTATTCGGCAATTACCTCATTGTTAAACACGTATTGTGTCAATTCATTTTTTAAGTATTTGCCGTTGTATAAACCTGTTAAAGCAAGATGTATGGCTTCAATAATTGTAGATTTACCAGCCTCATTATTACCAACAAGGATATTGACACCTTTATTCAAATCCAAATCAAATGAACCTTTGAATAGTTTGAAATTTTCTATGTGTATTTTGCTTATGTTCATACGTATTATCTGTTTTGCATTGAAACTCTATCATATACCGAAGTTGTCAACAATGAGTAAATACTGTCCAACAGGTTTTCATCTATTCCAAAACTCCGTAATATTGTTTTATCAAAATTGATTCTATCTTCCTTTTGTACTTCGTCAAAAATTGATTCTATTTCACGATGCTTTAACGGCTGAAAGGCTGTCAGAATATCTGCTTTTTGCTGTTCCGACAGCAAATCGGGATTCAATATGCGAAGTTGTTTTAAGTAATTTGCATTCAGGTCTAATGCTCCTAAATTGCGGGATGTTCCACGCATTTCAAGGGATAGGAATGTAAATGCAGCGTTGAGCAGGGCTGCAATTAATTCAACATCATAACCTGCATTGACTCTCATTGCTATAAGCCG
>JAISRS010000395.1 GCA_031273485.1 Prevotellaceae bacterium | reverse complement strand
TCTAACAAAGTAAGAAATTTATGAGTAAAAAAACAGTAAACATACATATAGTATTACTTCTGCATCTGTTATTTATGATGTTGTTGTTCGGTTTATGCCGAATATTGTTCTATCTGTTCAATCTGGAATTGTTTGCGGATGTGAGCTTCAAAGGATTGCTTAGGATAATGTACGGCGGTTTACGGTTCGATTTAACAGCCGTGTTATATACCAACGCTTTGTACATTTTGGCGCAGGCAGTCCCGTTTCGTTTCAGATGTGCCGACAGCTACCAAAAATGCGTAAAATGGATATATTATTGTACTAACAGCGTAGCTCTTGCATTAAATTGCATTGATATAATCTACTATCGTTTTACTTTTCGGCGAACCACATGGTCGGTTTTTGATGAATTTGCGAACGACAAAGGCAATTTCGCCCTAATCCTGCAATTTCTATGGGATTACTGGTATATAGCGCCGGTATTAACAGGCTTGATTTACATCATGACTAAACTTTACAATCTGGTGAAAGCTGGAAAACCCTTCATCGGAAATAATTTCGTCTATTATCCTGTCAATCTTTGCATATTAGCCATTTATGCCGGACTTTTCGTTGCAGGAGTCAGGGGCGGATTTAAGCCGAGTACCCGTCCGATAACCATAAGTAATGTAGGGATATATATCGAAAAACCGATACAGTCGGGATTAGTTCTCAACACTCCGTTTTCGATATACAGAACTCTCGAACGCAGCGCTTATCCCCGACTGGAGTTCTTTGACAACGCAACGCTTGAAACGCTGTATTCGCCCGTGCATGTTCGCAAAGACAGCGCAGATTTCACGCCCAAAAATGTGGTGATAATCATCGTCGAAAGTTTGAGCAAGGAATATATAGGGGCATTGAACAAGGATTTGGACGCGGGGAACTATCAGGGTTATACGCCTTTTATTGATTCGTTAATTACTGCAAGCTACACCTTTGCACATTCCTTTGCCAACGGGGTGAAATCAATAGACGCCATGCCGTCGATCCTGTCGAGTATTCCCTCATTATCCGAGCCTTACATCTTGTCGATATATTCCAACAATACAATAAAAGGCATTGCAGCCCTGCTGTCGGAGAAGGGTTACGACTGCTCGTTTTTTCATGGAGCGCCCAACGGTTCAATGGGATTTGACGTGTTTGCGAAATCTTCCGGATTTACACACTATTACGGAATGAACGAATACGGCGCCAACGACGATTTCGACGGACGGTGGGGCATCTGGGACGAACCTTTCCTGCAATTTACGGCGCAGACTCTGAACGCAAAACCGCAGCCCTTCTTAGCTTCCGTCTTCACTCTATCCTCTCATCATCCGTTTATTGTGCCGCAGAGATATGAAGGCAAATTCCCGAAAGGGACGGAGCAGATTCACCGGTGCGTCGGTTATACGGATATGGCGCTGAGGCGATTTTTTGAAACGGCTTCGCAAATGGAGTGGTTTCACAACACTCTGTTTGTGATCACTGCCGACCACACAAATCAGGTCGCTTATGAAAAAAGCAAAACCAGCGCCGGAAGATTCTATGTGCCTGTGATTTTTTACGATCCTTCGGGTAATTTGAAAGGGTTTGAAGCAACAAAAACCATTCAACAAATCGACATAATGCCAACCGTGCTGGGTCGGTTGAATTACGATAAGCCGTTTTTTGCTTTCGGATTCGACGTTTTTGACAATGATACGGTGAAAGAAAGTTTTTCGATAAATTATTTGAACGGATTTTATCAGATTTACCAAAACAATTATGTGTTGATAACTAATGCCAACCAGCCCGAAACGCTCTACAATTACCACGATGACCCTCTGCTGTTGAATAATATCAAAGACGGTTTCCCCGACGTAGTCCGGCGCCTGGACACTCTCGGCAAGGCTTTTATACAAACATATAACAACAAACTTATAAATAACGACATGACCGTTTCGGAATAAATTATGAATTATGAATTATGAATTATGGAAATTTCTAAAAACTTGATTTTTCAAGGCAGACAAGATTTTTAAACCGGAGTTTACATATAGTAAATGAGGATTTAAAAATTAATAAAATTAACATTGAACGCAGAAAAAGCAGTTTTTAGAAATTTCCACATGAATGTTCTTTAAGGATGGTAATTAAGACAATCGGTTAATACGGTTTCCCCGAAAAGCATCTGATATTACGCAGGTAAAGCAATATACTTACAGCCTTTTCCGCCGCCGGCAATAAATAAATCATCGAATTTAAACAATTTATTTCAATGAAATTTTAACATATATTAGCTGATTTTTAAATAAATAGTAAATTTGTTTTTAATTTTTAAATAGTTTATTCAATTTTTATACATATCTTCGTGCAAAATTATTAAATATAATTTGCATCTGTGAATCATCATAAATCGTCGATGTATTTAACAAAAAAATTATGGCTTAATAGAAAACAGGTGATTAACAATGCTGAATAATAAATAACTAAAAACTATATATAATTATGAGGTCGGTATTATATTTTATGTTGATTTTTGTTCTGGCGTCGTGTGGAAAAGGAAAAGACGCCAAGGAAACTCAAGAACAGCCACAAAGAACTATCCCTACTGCGGTGACAAACAAACCCGCCGAAGTAAGCGTTACGCCATTATCCATCAAGGATTTTAATTACGAATTGATCTCTAATGGAACTGTCATCTCCAAAAGGAAGGCGGAACTTAAATTTCAGAGTTCCGAAAACATTTTACACATATACGTAAAAAACGGGGACAGAGTCGCTAATGGACAAAAACTCGCCGAACTTGATTTGTTCAAACTCCAAAACAGTTACTATCAGGCTAAACACAATATCGAAAAAGCCCAGCTTGATTTTGAAAACGAACTCATTGGGCGTGGTCATGCAATTAAAGATACCGCTAACATTCCGGCGGAAGAAATAAGGCTGGCTAAGATCAGAAGCAATTACGACCAGACTTTAATCAACTTCCATCGGGCGGAGTACGACCTGAAGGCAGGTACCCTGTACGCGCCTTTCTCCGGCGTGATTGCCAACCTGTTTGTGACGGAACACAATCTGCCCGGCGCCGACCCGTTTTGCACAATTATCGACGATAAAAGTCAGGAAGTGGTGTTCTTTATACTTGAAAACGAATTGCCTGTGATCAACATAGGCGACAAGGTGGTGATAACTCCGTTTGCAATGGAAACCTATTCGATGGAAGGCAAAGTATCGGAAATAAATCCGTTGATCGACAAAAACGGAATGGTGAGAGTGAAAGCATTAGTCAATAATCCGTCAGGTAAACTGTTCGAGGGCATGAATGTGAAAATAAGAGTGCAACGCTTTATCAGCAAGCAATTAGTGATTCCGAAAACGGCGCTCGTGCTGAGAACCAATCGCAAGGTGGTGTTCAGGTACAGCAAGGGAAAAGCATGGTGGGTATATGTGGAAACAGCTCAGGAAAACTCGGAAAGCTACGTGGTTACAAGCGGACTTGCCGAAGGCGACAGCATTATATATAAGGGTAATTTTAATCTGGCGGATGAAACGCCCGTAATTATAGTTGATTCGCCGGAAAATGAATAAAATCGCCGGCGGGAGGATACGGATAACGAATGATACGGCAGGAAACGGAACATTGTAATACGCAATATTTAATATAGCTGCAAAGTTGATTATAGAATTTTAAGATTTGAAACTGTAAAATGGTAAAATATCTCATAAATAAACCTGTTTCGGTGATGATAACTTTCACCGCATTTTTCATTTTGGGCATAATAACCTATATGAATATCCCGGTGTCGCTGCTGCCCGACATTGCAATCCCCGAAATAACGGTGCAAATCACCGCCGAGAACACTTCGGCGCGCGAATTGGAAAACACTGTGGTTTCGCGCATCAGGCAACAGCTGATGCAAACAAGCAAACTGCGTGATATTCGCACCGAAACAAGGGACGGAAACGCCGTAGCGCGCATGAACTTCGATTACGGAACCAATACCGACCTGGCGTTTATTGAGGTCAACGAAAAGGTGGACGCAGCTATGAACTATCTGCCGAAGGAAACCGCTCGACCAAGGGTTATTAAGGCAAGCGCAACGGATATCCCCGTTTTAAATCTCAACTTAACGTTGAAAACCAATTCGGAAACTCTCAAAACCGACGAACTCCTGTTTATTGAGCTAAGCGAATTTGCCGAAAGCGTGATACGACGTCGAATAGAGCAACTTGCGCAGGTGGCTATGGTCGATATGTCGGGCTTGGTGAAGAGGCAGGTGGTGATAGTTCCCGATAAAAGCCTCATGGGTACAAGCGGAATCACTTTGGAAGACATCGAAGCTGCCTTGAACGACAATAACGTTGATCCGGGAAGTATGCTGATCCGTGACGGTTACTATGAGTATAACATCCGGTTTTCGACGATATTGCGAACTATTGAGGATATAAAGAATATATTTATAAGGAAAAACGACATGATTTTCCAACTGAAAGACCTTGCCGCCGTTGATATTGTCCCCGAAAAGGAAAAGGGCATGGCGCTGTACAACGGCAAACGCTCTATAGTGCTTTCGATTATAAAGCAATCGGAGGAAAACATGAGCAACATGCAAACGGCTCTGAATCACATTATCAATGAATTTAATAAGGATTATCCCGATGTGGAATTTCATATATCGCAAAACCAAACCGAACTTTTAGACTACACAATTTCCAATCTTCAACAGAATCTCATACTTGCGTTCATATTTGTTTGTCTGGTATCCCTGATATTTCTGCGTGACGGCAAGTCGCCGCTGATTATAGGATTGAGCATGTTTGTGTCGTTGATTATAAGTCTGCTGTTTTTTTACCTCTTCAAAATTTCGCTCAATGTTGTTTCGCTCACAGGTCTTATCCTCGCATTGGGCATGATGATTGATAACTCGATAATTGTGACCGACAACGTGGGGCAGTACAAGGATAAGGGACTGACTCTGGACGAAGCCTGCGTGAAGGGTACTAACGAGGTGATTGCTCCCATGTTAAGCTCTTCCTTCACAACAATCTCGGTGTTTGTTCCATTGATTTTCCTTAGCGGGATTGCCGGCGCTATATTTTTCGACCAGGCTTTCTCCGTCACAGTGGGCTTGCTGGTGTCGTATATCACAGGTATCATGTTGCTTCCGGTACTTTACAAGCTGGCGTATTCGATGAAACTGCCGAGGATATTTGGTGGAAAGAAAAAAGCCGGAGAGGGGGGAAATCCCGCCAAGGTTTCGGCAGTAGAAAAACTGTATCACAGGATTATAGAGTGGATATTCAGGCATAAGGCTTTGACGGCTGCGGCGATGTTCGCCATATTTCCGCTGTGCGCTTATCTGTTCACGGTTATCCCCAAAGAAAAAATGCCCAATGTTAATCAGGACGAATTGATTGCCGCTATTGAATGGAACGAAAATATCCATGTGATTGAAAATAACGACCGAACCGTCGGGCTTTTAAACGCCTTTTTGCCGGAGGTGAAGGAAATATCGGCGCTTGTCGCCCAGCAGCAGTTTTTGCTCAACATTCAAAGGGAGCAAACTTCGGCGGAAACGGAGGTGTATATCAAGGCTAAAACGCCGGACGACATCCCGAAACTGAAAACCATGATTGAACAGTATCTCAAAAGCAGGTATCCGCAGGTTTTGGTGACTTTTTCGCCGGCGGGAACTATCTTTGAAAAGATTTTCGACACAGGCGAATCCGATTTAATTGTGGAATATTATTCGAGAAACAAAGCCAAGGCGATGGATGCGGGGGCTATTCATTCGATTGAAAAAGAACTGACGGAACAAACGGGCGAAACGCCTACGGGCATCTCGTTTCAGAATCAATTGAACCTGAGCATCAGTCGTGAGAAACTTTTGTTGTACAAGATTCCGTATAACGCAGTTTATAAGGCGTTGAAAACGGCGTTTAAAGAGAACCAGTTCGCAACTTTGCGCTCGTATCAGCAATATCTTCCCATAATAATGGGCGAGGACGAAAGGACGGTTAATGAAATCATTAATAACACTTTTATCACCGCCCCCGACAATATCGACAAAAGCAGGAACAAACTTCCGCTGTCGTCGTTTGTGACGGTAACATCGTCGGAAGACCTGAAAACCATCATTTCGGGAAAGGCGGGAGAGTATATTCCGTTTGAATTTCCAACGGTTAATGACCCGGAAAGGATGATACGGACAGTGAAGGAACATGCGTCGAAAAACCCTGATATTGAAGTAGGTTTTTCCGGCTCGTTCTTCTCGAACAAAAGTATGCTGAACGAATTGATGGTGATTTTATTTATCTCAATTTTATTGATGTACTTTATTCTCGTCGCTCAATTCGAGAATTTTGTGCAGCCGCTGATTGTTCTGCTCGAAATTCCGATTGACGTCACCGCCGCTCTGGCTCTGCTTATTGTGTTGGGACACTCGTTAAACCTGATGTCGGCAATAGGCATAGTGGTAACCTGCGGGATTATTATCAACGACTCTATCCTGAAGGTGGATATAATGAATCAACTGCGGAAAAGCGGACTGTCGCTGATGGAGGCGATACATGAAGCGGGCAAAAGACGCCTGAAAGCTATATTAATGACAAGTATGACCTCCATAGTATGTATGGCGCCCCTTTTGTTTAGCGGCGATCTGGGGTCGGAACTCGAAAAACCTCTGGCAATTGCCACTATCGGCGGGATGCTGATAGGCACTCCTGTGAGTTTGTTTGTGGTTCCGCTCGCCTACTGGTGGATTTATAGAAAACAAGAACATATAACATAAATAACTTCCTAATTTAATACTTTTATCAAACAGAAAAAGCCGTTCATACCTCTCATATCGTTCAGTTAAATCACGAACGGCGAATTTCGACCCCTCGTCTCACAACGGGGGGTTCTTTTTTTGCAGCTACCGAATGTTTGAAGAAAGAAGTTTCGGAAGAAACAACCCCGATAAAGTTCCAAATCCTGCTGGATTTTGGCAGGCGCACTACTAACAGCAGTCTTCACTTAAGGTTTTTAAGGACGATAATATCTATAAGGTCTTTAAAGTCCATAGAATCCCTAAAGTCTTTAAATACCTTATAGTTTTAAAAGACCTTAAAAAGTGAAAAACCACCCCGTTTCAACTTCAGTTTGCCCAATTGTTCATCAACACTACCCTGATCCGACTTCAGTTTGCCCAATTGTTCATCAACACTACCCTGATCCGACTTCGGTTTGCCCAATTGTTCATCAACACTACCCCGATCCGACTTCGGTTTGCCCAATTGTTCATCAACACTACCCCGATCCGACTTCGGTTTGCCCAATTGTTCACTAACACTACCCCGATCCGACTTCGGTTTGCCCAATTGTTCATCAACACTACCCCAATCCGACTTCGGTTTGCCCAATTGTTCATCAACACTACCCCAATCCGACTTCGGTTTGCCCAATTGTTCACTAACACTACCCCGATCCGACTTCGGTTTGCCCAATTGTTCACTAACACTACCCCGATCCGACTTCGGTTTGCCCAATTGTTCATCAATACTACCCCGATCCGACTTCGGTTTGCCCAATTGTTCATCAACACTACCCCGATCCGACTTCGGTTTGCCCAATCTTTCATCAATACAAGCCTGATCCGAGTTTGGTTTGCCCAATCTTTCATCAATACAAGCCCGATCCGAGTTTGGTTTGCCCAATCTTTCACTAATACAAGCCCGATCAGACTTTGGTTTGCCCAATCTTTCATCAATACTACCCCATTTCAACTTGGATTTGCCCAAGACCACATCGGAACCGATAATATTATACAATATAAAGTCCGCAATATTTATGTAATAAGCCTGAAAATAATAGAGGCGCAACGGATTGCGCCTCTACTCTTCTAAATAATTAATAATTAACGCTGAATAAATCTAACAATAACAATAATAATATAATAAACTTTAACTGTCTTAATTACCCGCAACAGGGTTTTAAGCCCTGTTACGGCATAATTTAATAAAAACTACAATATGTTTAATTTCATTCTCGGCGTCTTTGAACCATAAACACAGTATCAAAACAGCGACGCCTCAATAATCCGCTGCGACTAACGGTAAACACATACCGTTTACATCATCCGTAACTATTAGCTGCAACATTCAGCGGAAGGATTCTCGCCTCCTCCGGTATTTGTTTTTGCCTTACGGATGTCGATGATGATAATCTGCGAAAAATTCGATATGTTACCGCCGTCGGGAATAACAGTCGTTTTGCGTTCTTCCGCCGTCGCGTTCCTGTAGCTGAACGAAACAGGAATATGAATCTTGCTCACGCCGTAATTAAGGCTTGCAACATTCGCTTTCAGCAGGTATTGGAGCGTGGAAGCGGAAATATTGAATGTGAGAAGCGAATCGTTTTCTTCCGATACTATATATACTCCAAAAATATCGCTCGACACAAATTCCGAATTCTGATAATAACCCTCCAGTTTCACATAACCTTCTATTTCGCCGTATTGCAGCGGCTCATCCTCCTTGCTGCAAGCCGTGTATAGCAGAAGCATAGCAGCAAACGCCATGTATCGAATACCCGAACATGACAGCACAGGTCGATAATATTTACTCATAATATTCCTTTTCATTATGTTTAATGATGATGAGCGCCTTCGTCCTCCCCTTCGCCGTTATCGTCGCCATGCGCCGCCTGACGTACACGGACTTCAATACTGATTTTTGCTTCGCTTACAATTATCGGAACAACGCTGAACCTTATTGTTGCGGTACGTTCGCCGTGCGTATCGTTTGCAGAGGCGGTTACGGTGATATGCGTCGTTTCGGAGTGCAATTCCGAGCTGACGGCGAGCCAGTCCGGCTGTTCACTTGTCAGGGCGCGATTGGTTTCTATACAAAATTCCTTCTCCCCTCCTTCACGGGCGACAGTCCAAACGGAATCTGCCGCCACTTGAAGTTTGAGGAATGGAATATCTTGAACTTCATCTTCCTTACAGGAAAATATCACCACAGCTATAACCGGAAACAGGTATTTTAATAATTTCATTCCATCGTGAATTTAAAAATACATACATCCTTTATAATCATTCAAACCCTGCATACGGATTCACGCCTGTTTCACTTTCGTCGTAACCGTCATATCCCCAGTTCTGCCATAGCCTTTCGGGATTGATATTGCGCTGCGAACCCGGTATCGGGAAGCGATAGTTTTTCAAACTTACATTCTCCTTAGCTTTCACGCCCGATTCCTTCAAGGTCTTGACATAAATCCTCCAGCGGATGAGGTCAAGACGACGATTTTGCTCGTAGGTCAGTTCAAAGACGCGTTCCTGTTGAATTACGCTTTTGAAGCCTTCGTAGTTTAACCCTTGCTGGATGTCGTATTGCGATGGTTGATTGAGCGGTTGACGGAAGGCGCGCCTGCGGACAGTGTTAATATCCTCATAAGCCGTCCCTACCGGAGCATGTTCCGCCTCGTTAATCGCCTCGGCGCGCAGCAGAAAGACTTCGGCATAGCGAAGCACCGTGCGGTCGATATTGCGATTACTTGCCGAACCGTTAGGATCAATCGGATCTATATACTTTTGATAACGCGGCAGGTCGAAATGAAACCATTCCGCCTTGTCGGGATTATAGATGGAATCGGCATAAGTGACGCCTTTGCGCTGATCGTTCTGGTCGAAGTCGTCACGGAACTTAATATTGGAGATCACAACGTGTGGCAACGATTGTGTGAAGCCCGAAGAGAAGGCGCAATGCAGCAGGTGGTTGCCTCCGCCGCCATCCGACGACTGCGAAAGCGAATGTTGCGTAGCAAAGACGCTTTCTTTGCCGTTACGATTTTCGGTTGACCAGTTTTGAGCGTAATCTTCCTCCAACTCATAATCGCCGCTTGCGATAACCTCCGTTGCTGTGGCGATGGATTTATCGAACAGCGCTTTTTTACCAGCCGCATCAAGCGTTGGAGATGTTTGACCCCAAACAAGATAGATTTTCGACAGCAACGTTTTTGCAGCGCCCCAGGTTGCGCGTCCTCTGTCGGAGCCGGAATATGCGGCGGCATGAGGAAGAAGGTTTGCTGCGGCTATCAAATCCGCTTCTATCTGAGCATACACGGCGTCAATCTCCTCGCGAACAAGCCCATCGCCCTCGTCATTCACGCCCTTGTGCAAAATCAGAGGCACTTCGCCCCAGAATTGCACAGCATATTGATAATAGTAGGCTCTCAAGAACTTAGCTTCGCCTATGATACGCTGTTTCAACGACGGCGTTACCTCGCTTGAGGCATCTTCCAGATGGTCGATCAACACATTAGCATTAGTAATGCCGTTATAAAAAGTTGTCCACATGTAGGTAATATAACTGTTGAACGGTTCCCACTGCTGACTGCTCAGGAATCCTGCGTCTCCGTTAGGATTTTCGCCCGTCACCGTAAGGTCGGACGTCAAATCTATAGTATAGCCGAACCGAGTGCTTAACTCGTTAGCCTGATATACCCCATTGACGGCGGCAATGGCGTCTGCGTCGGTGCGTGGGAAATTGGTTCCCGTCAGTTGATCAATCGGTTCAACCGACAAACTGTCGCTGCACGAAGCAAAAGCGACTGCAATAATCAAAAATAATATTATTCTATTTTTCATCACTTGTAATTTATTAATTTATTAAAACGAAACATTTATACCGAAAGAAAATGTCTTTGAAGTGGGATACACGCCTGCGTCGGTACCGCTTGCCACTTCTGGGTCATAGCCCGTATATTTTGTTATAGTCAACAGGTTTTGCGCCGAGGCTATGCCTCTGAACTTGAGATTAGGCGCTTTTTGGAACTTGACCGGCAAAAGCCAGGTCAGCGACACCGTCCGAAGTTTCAGGAACGAAGCATCTTCGATATAACGGCTGTCGAGATCCGTCACAGCCGCAATCACAGCTCTGGGGACAGTGTTCGACGGATTTGTTTCCGTCCAGCGATCCAGCAGGGCGCTCGACAGGTTGTAGCTGACATCCGGCATTTCCAGACGTCGCCGAAGAGCGTTATACAGTTCATTTCCATAACTTCCCTGAAACGATGCGAACAAAGTCAGCGACTTGTAACGAAACGTGGTCGAAAACCCGTAGGTAAAATCCGGCTGCAACGAACCAAGTATCACACGGTCATGGTCGAGGTCTATCCTGTCGTCATTATTCTGATCCTTATACTTTACATCGCCCGGTTGCACCGCGATACCGTTCTCAAGATTCCTGCTCGGCACCGGAATTTTCGATATATCATCCGTCGATTGAACCACGCCGTCGAAAACCAGCCCGTAGAACGACCCGTAAGCCTCTCCTTCCCTAAGGATTGTGTTGCCTTGAATGATGTAACCTGCGCCGAGAGCCACATCCGTCACCTTATTTATGTTCTTGGCGATATTTGCCGACAGTTGCCAATTGATATTTTTGGTATCCGCAAGAACCGTTCTTATTTCAAACTCAACGCCCTGATTAGTGATACTTCCCACATTCTTCAGCTGCGAGGCATACCCCGTTGTGATTTCCACCGGAACGTTCAACAACAGGTTGGACGTCTTTTTATAATAAGCGTCGGCTACCAGATTCAACTTATAATTAAAAAGACTTACGTCGATTCCCGCGTTATACTGAGAAGTTGTTTCCCATTTCAACTCCGGATTGGCTCTGTTCGACTGAACATAACCAACAACGATATTATTATTGAACGAATATTTGGTTGTGTTGTACGTATCCAAATATCTGTAGTCCCCGATTTCCTGATTTCCCACAGTACCAAGACTTGCGCGCAGCTTCAATTCGTTCACAACATCATTTTTCTTAAAAAACGACTCCTCGTTCACGTTCCACGACAGCCCTACCGAAGGAAAATAGCCCCATTTATAGCCCGGCGCAAAGCGCGACGAACCGTCGGCGCGGATAGTAGCGGTGAGATTATATCTGCCGTTAAACGTGTAGTTTACACGTCCAAGCACAGAATTTAGCACCGATTCCGAGCCGCCCGTAATCGGCGCCAGCAATCCCTCGCTGGCTTGCAGATTATGATAGCCCAGAGTTTCGTTCGAGAAGCGGGTAGTCTGAACCGTAGTTCTTTCGATATAAGTAGTCTGCGTACTGTAACCCGCCAACACATCTAAATAATGTTTCGAGCTAAGCTGCTTGGCGTAATTCAGAGTATATTCATACTGCCACGAGTCCGTGCGTTTGTTGCCCACGCTTCCGTAGCCCTTTGCGAGGAACCCCGCAGCGGAGGTCGAAGGACCGAAAAAATTCTGCGTTGAATTAACTAAATTCGTCCCTGCGCTTATCTTCGCCGTGAGCGACGGCAAAATTTCGTACTTTGCATACACATTGCCTACTAAGGTGTTGGTGATATTTTGCGATACCGTATTCACCAAATCGGAGATAGCGTTCACCGTCCTGTCGCCATATCGCAAATCACCCTTCTCATGCACATTATTATAGTTGAAACTGCCGTCGGGATTGTAGATCGGCACCGTTTTCGGGATAATAATAACGTATCCTAAGGAGTTGGAACCGCCGCCGGTTTCAATTCCTGCATAATCCGCCAAGCCGTTCTGCGACAGCTTGCCTGCATTGGCGGTCAAACCTACGGTGAAATTCCTGAACAAATCGCGTTCAAAGTTTATACGTCCCGTGTATCTCCGGAAATCGGTGTTCAGGATGATACCGTCCTGATCCGTAAAATTTCCCGACAGTAAATAGCGAGTTTTCTCATCCCCGCCGCTTGCTGTAATGTGATGAGTTTGAATAAACGCCGTTCTCAGCGCGGCGTCCTGCCAGTCGGCGCCTTCGCCCAGAGCGTTCAGTTGTTCCTGCGTCCAGCCGTAGAACGGACCCCTGTCAAATTCAGTTACAGGATAGATTTCCTGATTCACCTTAGCCCAATCCTTAGCGCTGAGCAGATTTAATTTCTTTGCAACCTTCTGCCAGCCAGCAGTGTACTGGTATTCTACGTTATTTCTGCCCTTTTTCCCGCTCTTTGTAGTGATAATCACCACTCCGTTCGAGCCTCTGGAACCGTAAATCGCCGTAGCCGACACATCTTTCAGCACCTCAATGGATTCAATATCTCCGGGATTGATAGCCGCCAGAGGGTTCAGCCTGTCGGCGATACGTCCGACGCCGGCAGAAGTGGACGACGAAGAGGCGTCCTCATAAATAATCACTCCATCTATCACGTACAGCGGTTCATTGCCGCCAATCACGGAGTTACCTCCGCGGATACGGATATTGTACGCCGCTCCCGGCTGCCCCGAACTTTGCGTGACGTTCAAGCCGGCGACAGCTCCGCTCAACAAATTGTCGAACGATACCACCTGCTGCGAAAGCGCCGACTGCGAAAGAGTGGTAACGGCGCCCGTCAATTCTTTCCGCCTCTGCGTACCATAGCCCACAACCACAATCTGTTCCAGCGAACCGTAATCAAGCCCCAACAGAACAACCACAGGCTCTTCCGCCTCATAAACAGTGATTTCCTGCGTTCTGTAGCCCGTATAACTCACAACCAAAGTCAGCGGCAGCTGTCGGTTGGTAACAATCTCGAAATTGCCACCCACGTCGCTCAACGTGCCTTCCGAAGTTGATTTAATTGTAACACTTGCGCCCTGAATACCTTCTTCCGTATTTGTATCAAGCGCTTTACCCGTGATTTTCCTTTGCGAAAACAACGGCAACGACGAGGACAACAGCATCAGTAATACTACTGTTTTTATCCTCCAAACATAACTTTTCTTTGTTGAAAAGATTTTTTTTACGAACTTTGTCATACTAATTTAATCTAGTTTTTTGGCGTCCCCTCTCTACTCCAATAGTTTCGGGGACGCTTTTTATTAATAATTTATTTAAATTCTTATAATGGGACTTCTAAAAACTTGATTTTTTCAAGGCAGACAAGATTTTTAAACCGGAGTTTACCAATTGTAAATGAGGATTTAAAAATCGAAGTCGAACGCAGAAAAAGCAGTTTTGAGAAGTTCCCATAATTCATACCTCATAATTCATAACATACGCCGTGACCCTCATGTTTCGGGCGTTCAATCAATCTTTTTTATTAAAAGACCGCCTATCGACACAAAAATAACTTTGCGATATAACTTGTAACTATATCAAACGAAAAAATTTAGATGTGTGCCGCAACATCGGCACATTCGGAAATACCTCGATTGCAGACAATAAAATATAAGGGGACTTCTAAAAACTTGATTTTTCAAGGCAGACAAGATTTTTAAACCGGAGTTTACCAAATGTAAATGAGGATTTAAAAATTGAAGTCGAACGCAGAAAAAGCAGTTTTTAG
>JAISRS010000381.1 GCA_031273485.1 Prevotellaceae bacterium | reverse complement strand
GCTTGTATCACAATTCTTGCCAACAGTCGATGGCTGTAATGATTTAAATTTTCCATATTTATTTCCTCCTTGCTATTTTTGCCATTTCGGCTGATAAATTTATAATGGCTGATTGAACTGCTCTATCAGTACGCTTTTTGTCTAATTCATCTTTCGTAAACTCTTCGGATAAATCGTCAAAAAAATTTCTAAACTTGCCAATACGATCTCTTTCTTCCCATTTCTCTTTTGCCACGCCGTGTGTGAGATACCCTGTTTTATCATCAAAAAGAGCCGCTCTGAGCTTTTTACTGCAACTATTTTGAACTGCAATACTTCTGACAGTACCCCATTGCGAAGCAAAAGCCTCTTTAGTGAAACCACATTTATCTTTATATTCACCAATAAACTTATTTACTTTTGAATAGATTTCATTCTCTTTTTTCACTTGTTCAGCTTGTGATTTAAGATGAAGAAACAATGGATCGGTAGAAGCAACTTTATCTCCCTTGTCTTCCTTTTCTGTTTTTCCCAATTGAAACAAAGCTTCCCCATTATTACCGTATGCTTCCAAAAATACAGGATTGATAAGGATTTTACCGAATCCTTCGTTTTGATAAACGCCAACCCAGCCATTTCCTGTGTATTCCAGTTTATCGGCATCTTCCGATTTTTGTACATATATTACGCTGCCTTTTTCAATTCCGCAACGGTCTGCATCCCGTGCCTGTCGTTTGAAATTCCATGGAGCGTATTGAAAAGTGCGGATTTGTGACTTACTCCAGTTTATTTCTCCACCCGAAAATCCCAGGTCTGTCACAACAGGCTGTAAAGCAGGCAATCCGTATTCATCTAAAAATATCAGGCGTGCATCGGCATAAACGACGGCATGATCGGTAATTGGCGTGGATAACTCTGTCTGAAAGGGTTTTGCCACATCAATTTTCACCAAACCATATTGCGCTGTTCTTGAACGACCGATACGTTTCGTGCCTTGCAGTGCATCCGTAATTTCCTGTTCAACATTTAAGTCGTCATCTATTGATACCTCGAACAGCCATTCGCTTCCGGCTTGCAACGATTCGTATCCACACATTTTTTTGTCTTTTGAACGGCGCGTTTCGCGATCGTATGCCGATTTAATTGCAAAAGACTTTTCTACCCCAACTTCTCTGCCTTCATTTTTATCAAAAATATAAAATCCTTTACGGCATTGCTTTAATTGCAAATTGGCTACTTTTTCAAAATCTTCTATTTCGTGATGGATATAAACGGTTTTATCATTACTCAACTTCGGTTGAAACATACCGGCAGGTACTCGCAATGCCCGCTTGTCGGTTTGCATGGGATGGGCATCGCCAAAGCGAACTTTTCCGCTGTGGAAAACTTTCCATGAATCTTCATTTGAGAGCTTATTTTTATCTTCAGGCTTGTAATATAAACTTCCTGCGGCAATACCTAAAAAGTTATTGCCCGAAATAAAATCGATACACTCCTGATTGTTTTCCGTTGCCGATCGCGGACGGAGTACGACATCAGTTAATAATTTGCATTTGAATTGTAATGTTTTCATGCTTCACCTCCATTTATTATACTTATCGAACATCTGCCCAAGCCTCTGTTTCGGTTTTGTCCCAAACGTTTGATAAATTTCAATCCCTTTATTATAATTTCTTTACTTGGTTCATCCGGCACATCCAATATTTGACCATACAATTTGCAGGGAACACAAACCTCTATTTTGCGCAGGCTCTTATCGTCGGCAATACCTTTTTCATCAATGGATGTTGATGCAATGCTATGATAAAGATATTCTTGATAAAGATAACTTTTGATGGCATTTTTTAATTCGTCTTTCAATTCCGCATTGGTAAAGAAACAGCAGCCTTGTTTCGTTTCAATACTGTTTGCGCTGTTGGCTTCTACACCAAATATTTCTGTTAAATCAATTTCCGATTTCGAAAAACCGCTAATTTCCTCAACTGCTTCCCGAATCAAACCTTTCATGGTTTTACCCGGAACAAATGGAAGCCTATCTTTGTCTTTAATGACAAGCAAATCCAAATCAGCTCCCGATGACAAACCCGAACCGCAATGCCAATCGGTAAAAAACTCTATTTGATAATGTATATTCATATTTTACTCTCCTTATTTTTTAGTTTCCGTAAATAAAATGGATACCAGCGAAAGTATGTCGTAGAATGGAATTTCTACTTTTTCCGTTCTTATGGATAGATTTAAAAACTTATCTTCTATAAAAGAAGTTTCCTTTTCATGAATGGTTTTCAATCGTTTCATCATTTGGTCGGCAGCGCCAACATTATCGAACAAAGCACTTAACCATTGACGCAGATGTGATTTGATGGCATTATTTTTCTTCAATAAATCGACATCCTCCAATAATTTTTTGATAGTCGCACCTTTTCCATTCTCATGTTCTCCACAGTAGTAAGGTCCAAATTCAAACGAAAGATCCTTTTGTGGTGTTAATTCTCTTTCTATGATTTTTTCAAAATCTTCCACAAAACTATCCTGCACTTTATGGAACATCAGGCACGATGGTGGTAAATCTTTATTGATCGTTTTGGCTTTGCCTTTTGCTCGCTTACACAGACTTTCTGCCAAAGCAACGGCATAATGAAATGGATAGGATGACTTCACAAAAGCGATTCCGGCACATGCCGTTAAATTCTTACCAGATTGGTTTTTCGTTTCTTTTTTCGCTTCTTTTTCAAAAGCTTCCAAAAATATTTTCGTATAATCAACAGCCAAATCAGCCCTGCATATCAAAGTTAAGTCATCGCCACCCAGAACAACAGGGCGAATAGGAATAATTTTTGCCCATTCGTATTTAGCTTCAACGAATTGAAATGCTTTTTGTGCTGCCGCTTCCGTAATTGAACTTACTCGCTCTGAAAATCTTTTCATCTCAACTTTATCTTTTCCCACTTCGCGAAAAATAGCGCCCATGCCGTTTCCATCGGCATGTATAACGGCTATCCAATTATTTTTGTCAACTTTGTTAACAATGTCTTCAAGATCGTATGCTATTTCTTTTTGACTCAATGGTTTCCTAAACGATTTTTCTGCAAGTTTTCGAGTTGCTTGATGTTGTTCTATTTTTTTCTTTGATGCCTCATCAATCATTCCGTCTTCTCCGTGTTCTTCAACTGCCGGTAATCCGGTTGAAGGCGCTCGATGAATTGCGGTCAATCCTAAAGTCATGGAACGGACAGGTTTATTGCGCTGAATACGCAAACGATTTTCCAACTCATTGGCTTTTTCTGCATAATCCGATAAATCAGCCTTTAATGCCACCACTGCCTGACTGATTGTTATTCCCGGCGCCACAGTCATTACTTTTTTAGGAAAATTCAAAACAGCTTTTTCACAATCTTCTCTGTTATTGAAAATATGTTTAATATTTCCGGCAGCCCTGACTACGGACTCTCCTTTTTCACCAAATTCGTTGAACAGTCCACCGTATTCCGTCGTGCAAATCTGTTCGACCAATTCGCTGGCTCCTACAATTTCTTTCAGTTTATTCGTCTGAAAGATAAAACCCTGTATTCCTTGCACCGATGCTCCATATAGATACTTTTTATCTTCATTTTCTTTTTCCATACATTTATATTTATAACATTAATATTTCATTTTTTTCATTTTCATACCTCCCAAGCCCGCTCCTTTTTCCAAATAATTCTCCAACAGTACGGCATCGAAAACAACCTCGTCCGCAGCAATCATCCGCACGAAACGGTGGTAAAACAATTGACCATATAATTGTAAAAGGTTTTTCATCAACATTTCCCAAAAAAAATTAAACTTTCTTTCTATATAATCAGTTCACTTACAGTAACGAAATGAACTTTAAATACATTTATTTCTCAAAATACGAGCGTCAAAGTTAGATATAAATATTACAATCCAAAATTTTTTTCACAAAATTTTGATTTTAAAAAGAATATTTGGTTTCTCAATGATGGTATATGTGAATAAATGTAATTTATTGGATATATTCCAAATAAACCCCGATATTGATTAAACCCACAGATAAAGCCTGTCCGCACAAACAGTTAAAGATTCATTCTGTTGTCCGGACATCCCCACAAAGGCTGTTCGTATTCCATAAAGAACACTACTTAACGCCTTTGTGTGTTAATATTTAAAATTATAAGTATGTAGATTTCGTGAGATTTAATTATTCATCGAAATCAAAAATTCTTCGTTAGTAGATGTTTTTTGCATGTGGTTTCTCAAAAATTCCATTGCCTCAACCGAGTTCATATCGCTGAGATAGTTTCTGAGTATCCATATTCTGTTCATGATATCTTTATCTAAAAGCAAATCTTCCCGTCTTGTGCTCGACAAAGTGACATCAACAGAGGGGAATAACCTGCGGTTCGACAATTTTCTGTCAAGTTGTAACTCCATATTGCCTGTACCTTTAAATTCTTCAAAAATAACGTCGTCCATTTTTGAACCGGTATCGGTCAAAGCAGTTGCGAGTATTGTAAGAGAGCCTCCGTTTTCGATATTACGTGCAGCTCCGAAGAAGCGTTTAGGTTTGTGCAGAGCGTTTGCGTCCACGCCGCCCGACAGGACTTTTCCCGATGCCGGCTGAACAGTGTTAAAAGCTCTTGCCAGACGGGTTATTGAGTCTAAAAGTATAACCACATCGTGTCCACATTCAACCAGACGTTTAGCTTTTTCGAGAACGATATTTGCGACGCGCACATGTCTGTCGGCAGGTTCGTCGAATGTTGAGGCTACCACTTCGGCTTTTACGCTTCGCGCCATATCCGTTACTTCTTCGGGACGTTCGTCTATCAGAAGCACAATCATATAAACTTCCGGATGATTGTCGGCGATAGCGTTGGCTATGGATTTAAGCAATACTGTTTTTCCTGTTTTGGGTTGTGCTACTATCAATCCGCGTTGTCCTTTGCCTATGGGGGTAAACATATCTACTATGCGAACCGACAGATTATTATGCCCGTGTCCGATTAGATTAAATTTTTCGGTAGGGAATAATGGCGTCAAGAAATCGAAGGGTACTCTGTCGCGAACGAAATCCGGACTTCTGCCGTTTATTTCAATTACTTTCAACAGCGGAAAATACTTTTCGCCTTCTTTTGGCGGGCGCACAATACCGTTTATCGTATCGCCGGTTTTAAGTCCGAATAATTTGATTTGAGATTGAGAAACATAAATATCGTCGGGAGAGTTCAGATAATTGTAGTCCGAAGAGCGCAGAAAACCATAGCCTTCCGAAATAACTTCCAACACTCCCGATACTTGGATTATGCCTTCAAATTCTACTTTTTCTGATTTTTCGTCTTTTTTCTCAAATTCTGTTTTTTGTTCGGTTCTGTCTTCAATTTCGATGACGTTTTTAAAATCTTCGGTTCTTTTTCCGAAATTTTCCTGTCTTCCGAAATTTTCCCAAGAGGTATTTCCCTGCATATCTGCTTCGTCATACCTTTTGTCGAATTTCTTTCCAAAATTATTTTCATCCTCGTCATTCTCTGCTTTTTCGCCCTTTTTTTCTGTCGAAATGTCCAAAATGCCTGCGGTGGAATAAACTTCCTTTTTTAATATGCGGGCGCGTTTTGGGCGAGCGGTCGATTGCAGAGATTCTTCTTCCTCTGTTGCAATCTCTTCACTTTCGTTCGATGGGGTTATTTTGCTAAGGATATGCTCAAGCAATTCGTCTTTTCTATACGACCTGACTTTGTGGATGTCCATGGTTCTTGCGACTTGTTGTAACTCGGTAAGAGTTTTAGAAGCCAATTCTTCTTGTGTGTACATTATTTAATTTACTATAATTAAAAGGATTCCTAATTTTATTTTGATTTTGATACTCATTGTACAAAGTTATCATGTTGATTATGATGAACTATATACTAACATTGAATCAATGCAAATTGTTTAAAGTTTTAAAAGTGCAAATATATTACTTTTTTTATATAATTAATATTTTTTTTATTTTTTTTATTTTAACTGCTTAATTAAAAAACGTTTCCATGTATTTCATTTGTTCCATATTGCTGTATGCTGTGAGGTCGAAATGAACAGGTACAACAGAAATATACCCGTTTTTTAATGCTGTTTCATCTGTGCCTTCCGCTTCGGGTTCTTCGTTGAGATAGTATCCCGAAAGTCTGTAAGTTTCTTCGCCTGTAAGGGGATCGGTTTCTTTTTCAAAATTTTCGTCCCACATACCTTTATTTTGGCGGCATATTTTTATTCCTTTTATTTTATCCTGCGGCAGGGGCGGAATATTTATATTTAAAGAAATATTATTCGGCATACCAATGTTCAATAATTTTTCAACAATAATTCTGCCATATTTTATTGAAGCGGAAAAATCAGCGTCCAAAGAGTGGTCGCACAGCGAAAATCCTATTGCGGGTATTCCCAGCATGGAGGCTTCGATTGCGGCGCCCATGGTTCCCGAATAAATTACGCTCACCGATGAGTTTGAGCCGTGATTTATGCCCGATATCATTAAATCCGGCAAATGCGGAAGCAGGCAGCTTGTTGCAAGTTTCACGCAATCGGCGGGAGTTCCGGAACAGGAATAAATCGACAAATTTTCCGATTCTTTAATCTTAGCGACTTTTACGGTATCGCTCACTGTTAATGAATGAGATGCCCCCGAACGTGATTTATCCGGAGCTATCACAAACAAGTCCCCCAATGGAGAAAGCATTGTTATTAATGCTTTTAAGCCTGATGCGCTTACGCCATCGTCATTCGACAGCAAAATTAAAGGTTTAACCATTTATATGAATCTACGTAACTTTATGTAATCCACGTAATTTTTTTCTTTTTATATATCGTTTGTAGCAGGGATTACACTACGGCGCAAAGATATATATTTTTTTTTATCTGTTCCAAATCTATTCGTTCGATATTATTATTTTTAATAATATTGTTACAGATAATATATTGTTATTCAATAATTAAATATTTCAACAAATTAAATTGACTTCATGGATATAAACATAGATTATTCCTCGAAATGAAAGATTTTTTTTATCGTTTAAAGACGTTTTTCTCTATTCTCCGAATACTTATTCCACAAATTCCGCGAATTTTAAATCCTGCGGATATCTGTTTATATACGAATTGTCGGAACACAGGTTCTATGGCGGCAATTATTCCTTGAAAGTTTCCGAGTATGCTCGGAAAGTCTCCGAGTCGGCGTAAAAACACACTTGCGTCCCGGGACGCAAGTCCGAACCGGACAAAAACACACTTGCGTCCCGGGTCGCAAGTCCGAACCGGACAAAAACACACTTGCGTCCCGGGTCGCAAGTCCGAACCGGAGAAAAACATACTTGCGTCCCGGGTCGCAAGTCCGAACCGGAACAAAAACATACTTGCGTCCCGGGTCGCAAGTCCGAACCGGAGAAAAACATACTTGCGACTGACACTTTTTTAATATCTTATTTTCGAAATTGATGTAATTTTTGGCAGAATATTGAATATTCTTTCCTTTTGTGGGATTATTTGGCTAAATACCAAATATTTCATAATTTGATATTTGTTTTGAAAAAATGTAATTTATAGTGTCAATACACTAATTGTAATTGTAGATTTGTCGAATGGTCGCCTGGAGAATATTTAAGTATCACAAGCACCTCACTCCATCGCTTAATTGCTTGAAATCGTTCATTATCTTCAATTGTGGATTCCTTTGGTAATGTTATAAATCCCTTATATTTATCCATAACAGTAGCAAATAACCCTTTTGTGTTTCTCCCTGTAATTTTTGCTAATAAGGGTATTCCTGATTGATAGTGTTTTTTGAGTATCTTATATTCATCAGAAAACTTTCTATCAACAAGAATGGCAGATAATTTTTCTATTTTTTTTGTTTGAGTCAATTTGAATTGAACAAGTTTATTTAATCTTTGTGTATAAACTTCATCAATATCTATTTCATAATTAGATATTTTAATAGGAACGAAAACATAAGTTGATATGTGCTTTACAAAAAATTTATCATCATTTATCTGCTTCAGGTACCCAAAAAGTATTTGGTTTTTATCTGCCTCATTTATCAATAATTGTTTCCGAACATTGCGTATATATTCAACAGCATATACTTCAATTTTGTCATTTGATTTTTTTATTTTAAATTGAACTTCATCGCCTGAACAAAATTTATATTTAATTATTTCATTTGAATTTTGTCGCCTTAGTTCAATGATTTTTTGTTTTAACTGTCTTATATCTACAAAAAAATAGTAAGAATTACCGTCTTCACTTTCAATAAAACCATAATGTTTTATCTCATTATAATAAGATATAATTCCGTTATAAATTTGTTCAGAATAATTTTGTGCCATGTTTATAGATTAATTGTTGATAAAAATTTACTCTTATATTTAAACTCCGCATTCTCATCCACATCCGCCAACCTTGCCTTCAACAAAATACGCATTAATAAAAGTATTATTCTCCAAATACAGATACGCCATCAAATGAACGTTTCTGTCTTTTAATTCGCTCAACTGTCGGCTATCGCCGTTGATTATCTTATGTGTTGTCGTATGCATTTTTACTGACTTATTTTTCGCAAAAGTACTGTTTTTTCATACACCACCAAAAAATCGTCCTGACGTTTTTCCCAAATCGTCCTGACGTTTTGAACTATCATAAAATAAGTATTATACAATCGAACATTCGTATCGTATCTCATATCTTAATTTTAGTACAAAAAAAGGTCAACAATCAAAAATACATTTAAAATCATTATCTTTGCGACGTTTTTCGTATCAATAAATTGATAACAAATTGATAATTATTTAGTATTATGCAAACAATTCCTTCATCTGAACTCATAATTAATTCCGACGGTTCGATATTTCATCTGCATCTTCATCCTGAAGATATTGCAGATACGGTTATTTTAGTTGGCGACCCTGAACGCGTAAACATGATTGCCGGTTATTTCGATAAAATAGAAATAAAAAAAGCAAACAGAGAATTTGTAACAACCACCGGATATATAGGAAATAAACGCCTGTCGGTGTTATCTACCGGCATAGGGACAGATAATATCGACATTGTAATGACCGAGTTAGATGCTTTGGTAAATATTGATTTCGCCACCCGTACCGTGAAACCCGAACTCCGCACATTGCGGATATTGCGTTTGGGAACTTCGGGCGCTTTGCACGCCGATATACCTTTGGGAAGCATTTTGATGTCGGACATATCAGTCGGATTTGACGGACTTCTTAATTTCTATGCCAATCGAAACAAAGTAAGTATTAGAGAAATAGAAACCGAGTTTATCTCATATACCGATTGGAACAAACAACTTGCCGAACCATATTTTGTGCCGGCTTCGAAAATGTTTATCGACCTTTTCAACAAAGATGTACTGCATGGCATAACAATCTCTGCACCCGGATTCTACGGACCTCAGGGACGTGTGGTACGATTGGAATTATCAGACCCCGATTTTTTATCGAAAATAGAAACATTCAGATACAAAGGATTACGCATAACTAATTTCGAAATGGAAGGTTCGGCAATAGCCGGATTATCGCTGTTGCTCGGTCATCAGGCGGCAACAATCTGTACAATAA
>JAISRS010000368.1 GCA_031273485.1 Prevotellaceae bacterium | reverse complement strand
GGAGACGGGGCGCGCCCCGTCTCTACATGTCGCGGCATTAAGCCCGAAGCGCAGTGTTAATGCACAAAACCAAACCGCGCGGGGGGGTATAATCATCCCCCCTGTGTGTCTAAATTTATCTTTTGTCATAGGTGTTTCAATTTACGTTTCAGTCCTGCCTTTCAGGCAGAGAACATACGGGTACTTTCCCGCAGGTCGATGACCTGCGGTTATGAAAATCAAGCCCTTTGGGCTGCTTGGCGACCTTTTCGTTCGGCGTAGCCGTCATTGCTACGGCGCAGCCGGAAGCAAAGCACCTCAAAATAAGATTTAGCCCGCAATTGTCAATCCTGAAAATCTTGTTAATCCTGTAAAAAAACCATGTAAATCCTTTAATCAAGGTTCGGACAATCCACTAATTCATAATTCATAATTCATAATTCATAATGTATTTGCATATTTCCGAAAAGTCGGACGGATGGAACCATTTGATGTCGGAATATCTTGCAAACCAAGTTAATTGCTTTTTTGCGTATCTGCGGGTATTTCTCTTGATGAGTTCCACTGCCTGATCAAAACTTTGTTTTCCCTCGAAATAATCGAATAATTCTCTGTATCCCACAGTTTTTAATGCGTTATTTTCTTTAAAACGGTATAAATTTTCGGCTTCTTTTTCCAAACCCGCATCAATCATTTTTTCCACCCGTGCGTTGATGCGGTTATACAGTTCGTTGCGGTCTATTGCAAGTCCTGTTTTTATTATTTTAAACGGACGCTGTTTTATGAAATTCTTTCTTAAAGAAGAATATGGCTTCCCGGAAGTGAAACATACTTCTAAAGCTCTCATAACACGTTGAGGATTATGTATGTCAATCACATTACAGATTTCGTTGTCCAAACGCATCAATTCAAAACGCAAACTTTCTATGCCTTCTGTTTCAAAGCGTTTCACAATGCTTTTACGTAATTCCGCGTCCGTTCCCGGAATATTATCAATCCCCTTACACACAGCGTCGATATACAGTCCCGAACCTCCAACAAGCCAAACATAATTATGTTGCCCGAATAGTTCATTAATGGTATTTAATGCGTCTATTTCGTATTTTCCGGCAGTGTATTCGTCTAAGACCGAACGTGTTTGAATAAAATGATGCTTTATTTCATTCAGCTGTTCGCATGAAGGGACGGCGGTTCCGATATTCATCTCTTTGTATATTTGACGGGAATCGGCTGATACTATTTCGGTTTTGAAATATTTTGCCAATTCGATACTTAAATCTGTTTTACCAATTCCTGTTGGTCCCAGCAATACCGGAAGTATCATAAATCGTGCCGTTTATCGAATCGTTTCAGACCTTGAGCGCCGGAAAAGCGGTTTTTAGAGAGTATCATAATTTCCAACCATATCTATATTTGGGGATGTAAATATGTCATAAATCATTTTTTTCCTTATATTCCTTCAGCGCATATTTGATACATTCCACAGCATTAATCAAATCAGGCTTTTTAAGCACGTATGCGATTCTAATTTCGTCTATTCCCATATTTTTTGTCCGGTAAAAACCTGATCCGGGCGCAACCATCACTGTTTGTTTCCTGTATTCAAAGTCGTTGAGCATCCATTTTGCAAAATCTTCGGCATTGTTTACCGGAAGTTTTGCCATAGTATAAAAGGCGCCTTTCGGCAAAGGACATACAACTCCTTCAATTTCATTCAGTCCGTTAATCAAGCAATCACGTCTTTCTTTGTATTCTCGGTGTATTTCCCTGAAATATTCCGGCGGAGTATTTAAGGCTGCTTCTGCGGCTATTTGTCCAAGAATGGGGGCGCACAGGCGCGATTGGCAAAAATGCAGCATTGATTCTACAACTTCTTTATTTTTAGTTACTAATGTTCCCACCCGAAGTCCGCACATACTATAACGCTTTGATGTCGAATCAATCAAAATCACATTATTTTCTATGCCTTTCAAATCCATACAGGAGTGATATTTTTCTCCGCTGTAGCAAAATTCCCGATAAACTTCATCCGAAATCAGGAACAAATCGTATTTGGCGACAATATCTCTCAATCGCTCCAGTTCTTCTTTCGAATACAGGTATCCTGTGGGATTGTTGGGATTGCACAGAAGAATCGCTTTTGTTTTGGGAGTGATTCTGTTTTCAAATTCATCAATCGACGGCAAAGCAAATCCCGATTCTATGGTTGTTGCTATCGGTACGATTTTTGCTCCTGTTTGTACCGCAAACGAATTATAGTTAGTGTAAAATGGCTCCGGGACAATGACTTCATCTCCGGGATTCAGACACACCATAAGTGAAATAACCAGAGCTTCGGAACCTCCTGTTGTGATTAAAATGTCATCGGGCGAAACATCTATCCCCATCTTACTGTAGTATTTAGATAAATTTTGCCGGTACGATAAATTTCCTGCCGAATGTCCATATTCGATTATTTTTTCTTTGAAATTCTTAACGGCATCCAAAGCTACCTGAGGTGAACAAATATCCGGTTGCCCGATATTGAGATGATATACTTTTATTCCTTTTTCTTTAGCGGCATCTGCATAAGGCACAAGCTTTCTTATGGGAGATGCCGGCATATTTATTCCTTTTTCCGATATTTGAGGCATACATTTTATTTTCCGCAAAGATACATCATAAATTCATATAATTCAAAAACATTGGATTTTGAACTCCGCTACCCGTACCCAAAATTAATAAAATTAAATAGTTAGATGTCCCTTCCGCTTTGGGAACGATTCCCGAAATTGGTGCGATATTTGGCAGAATATTGAATATCTCCCCTCGTTCGGCGTAGCGTCCCGCTACCGGACGGGGACAACGACGACATGCAACCGCGCCAAATTGGCAATCCTTCAATCAATGTTCAGCCAAATTCAACCATCCGCATACAAAAATATATTACATTAAAAAAAAATATTCACTCCTCTCTCAATTTTAACATCTCTCGTAACCCTCTCATAATCCTAATCCTGCAAACCATATTTCCGACAAAAAAGATGCCGAAACAAAAAAATATTTTCTTTGTTCATGTTGGGATTACGAAAATCTTTTTACCTTTGCCCCGTAATTTTAATATGATTTTTAGTTAAACAAATATTATTAAACAAATAGACAAAATGATACACTTTTTCTCATATATATGCTCCATAAATAAAGCAGATACCTATAGCGCAGGTTGCTATTTTGGCATAGTTCTT
>JAISRS010000337.1 GCA_031273485.1 Prevotellaceae bacterium | reverse complement strand
TAGCCCATTCCGATCCCGACTTTTCGTACAGGCGACATTGTTCCGGAAGTAACTTCGCCTATTTTTTGTCCTTCTTTGTTACATATCTCATAATGCTGACGCGGAATACCTCTGTCTATCATGTCGAAATTGATAAGTTTTCGTGTAACGCCTTCATTTTTTTGCTTAATCAATTTATCCTTATCAATAAAATTTTTATCATCTTTAAATTTCACAATCCATCCCAATCCGGCTTCCATGGGCGATGTTTCGTCGGTGATATCGTTTCCATACAAACAAAATCCCATTTCCAGCCTCAAAGTATCGCGTGCGCCCAATCCTACGGGTTTGACGCCAAATTCCCTGCCTGCTTCAAAAAGAGCGCTCCACAGCTGTGCAGCGTCTTTGTTGTCGATATAGATTTCACATCCTCCTGCTCCGGTATATCCGGTTATTGAGAGTATTGCATCTTGAATGCCTGCAATGTTGACTTTCCGAAACGAATAATACGGAATATCGGTTATGGTTTCTTCAGTGATTTTTTGCACAGTGTCAATAGCTTTGGGACCCTGCACTGCCAAAAGGGCAATCTCCGGCGAGGCGTCATATAAATCCTTACCGACGGTTAATCCGAATTGTGCGGCGTAGGAACACAAATGATTCCAATCTTTCCGAATATTGCTCGCATTGACCACCAGCATGTATGTCCGGCTGTCGATACAATATATCAGCAAATCGTCAACAATGCCGTTTTTTCCGTTGGGCATGCACGAGTATTGCACTTTACCTGGACTTAATGCCGAAACGTCGTTAGTTGTAACATACTGCAAAAATTCCAATGCATTGGTACCCTTAACCCAAAATTCACCCATGTGACTGACGTCAAATATTCCGACTTTTTCCCTCACGGTGATATGTTCGTCGTTGATTCCGGAATATTCTATAGGCATATTAAATCCGGCAAAAGGAGACATTTTCGCTCCAAGTTCAATATGAAATTTCGTAAATGCTGTATCTTTCATGCAAAAACAGTTTATTTTTTTACTTTTTAATCTTATAAAACAATTATATTATATATTATGTTCTTTTTGTCACCGAATTAACCAAATTGAACGAATTTAAAATCCTGCGGATTTTGATGAATTAACACGATTTTTTTTATCCACGAATTACACGAAATACACGAATTTAAAATCCTGCGGATTTTTACGAATTATCACGAATTTCTTCTGCGAAAGCAAAAATCATGTAAATCCTTTAATCAAAGTTCAGACAATTTCCACGAATTTTTTAATTCATAAATTCATAATTCATAATTTTTCGCGTCATTCTGCAATTTTTGCCAAATAGAATCGGTCAAAACGGGGATATATTCCATTTGCTCTTTATGAGACAGGTCGAGAATTTTTTGCGCTCTTTTGCCTGTTTCGGGATGAGTGCTGATAAAGGTCAGATTTTTAATAAAATCGTTTTCCTGCATCGACAAACGAAACATGAAATCTGCCAGATGATCGGGATTTATTCTACTTTTTTGCAAATATCCTACGCCTGTTTCGTCAGCCTGATCTTCCATTTTCCTGTCATAAGCGGTAGAAGTCAATATCCGCAGGCTTTCCGCTCCTCCCGAACCGGAATTTATCATAGCCGATAAAGTCGAGAGTCCGATCTCTTTAACTAATTTTTGCATGATATGATTTTTTTCGATGTGGGCTATTTCGTGCGCCATAACACCGGCAAGTTCTTCGGGATTTTTACAGAACAGTATTAATGCCGAATTAACAACTATATGACGCCCCGGCAAGGCAAAGGCGTTAATATCGCCGCTCTTCACTATGTGGAGTTCAATGCCGGCATTGTCGATATTATTTTTGATACAAATCCGTTGTTTTATTTCTTCAACAGGAGCAATAATTTCGTTATCGGTTATCTCACCGGTATTTTGGACAAGCATTTTGATATAAAAATCGCCTAATGCCTCTTCTATTTGAGATTTCGTTTTTTCAATCTCAAAAAATTCAACAAAATCTATTTGATTCAACCCGAACCAAATGCCAAAGAAAAGGATAATGCCGAAAAATAGTTGAGAAACTGCTTTTTTCATATTAATTTACATCTATATTTTGTTTACAAATACGTTCTGTAAGTTGTCCGAAAAACCAGAAGCGCACATCAATTTTCTTACGTGTCCGGGTTGCGGCGTATAAGGACGCGACAAATTCCAGAAGATTAAATATCAGTACGGTAATAAGATATGAAATATAGAGATTTGTCATCTGACCGCTTCCGAAAAAGATATGGACAGCCCAGTATATTGCTATCACATTTATTGGAATAACAGACAGTTGCGAAAGCATGGATTGCATGCAATGAAAACGGACAAAGTAAGTTTTACGTCGGTTTGCCCAATAAAACATCACTGTTGCTATCACGTTTATAATGGGCATGGGAAGCCCAACTATCAGTATCACTGTTGACATCAGATAAGCAGAGGAAGCTTTTTCGGCTTCCGCTTCATGGATGTAACCTTTTGAGTATATATTATTTTCCATTATAGATATTTAAAAAAATTCCATATCCAATTGCTTAAAACCAGCACAATAGCCGGAATGGCAACGTGTTTTTTTCTCATTAACGATTCAACGCTTTTATACAGACAAATAAAAGTCTCTCCTTTTGTTATAATATCGAACAGAATCAACAAGGGTATGACAACCAGCAATACCGCAATAACAAATCCTAAAGGATTAAGATAAAAAGCATGCGTAAAATCGCCGTTCAACAGGGCGAGTACCGAACGGGTGGAACCACATGAGGGACAAGGCAGATGCGTTATTTTATAAAACAGACATCCTATATGTAAATTCGTGTGATTAAACACATTCGCAATCACCCAGACGTATCCCGCCAGACAAGCAACAAAAACAAACGAGTATAATTTTGTTTTTGTCATTGTATAATCGGATTAAAAAGATATTGCTTCCTGTAATTTTGCTAAATTTTTTTCCTTCGTAGCAGCTTGAATCAAAAACCAATCCACAATTGTCCAAATACCTAATCCGCCACAAGTTAATAACTTTCCAATTCCCAATCCCACATCGCCTATAAAGAAACGATCTATTCCAAGACCTCCTCCAAGTAAAGAAATAATAAGGGACATTGTAGGGTCTTTAAATTGAAGAAATTCGATTCTGCTCCATTTTTCATCGCTTAAATTAACCAACTGTTGTTTAACGCTTAACAGTCTATCTCCGTCGAAGTACTTGTTGTTCGACATCAGAAACATATCTACTTTTTGACTATTCATTGTATTAAAATTTTAAAATATTAGTAATATTAAATTGTATTAAAAATTGCGCAAAAGTAATTATAATTTCCATTCGACAATTATTTCCAACGAAATTTTGTGCTTTTTTGTATCGAATCCGCTAAAGGACACGCAAATCTATCCACGATTTTTTATCCACAAGGTTTTTTTATCCACGAATTGCACGAATTAGGGCTAAAAAAAATCACAGTATTATTATTCCGTTGATAGTTTTTAAACAGAAAATGACCCAAAAATTCATATCAAAACAGTATGATTTTTAAGATTTACGATTTTTTTTTGAACAATATCCGCAAAATAGAGTTATATTTGCGCCTTTAAAAAGGTAATTGATTTAGTGTATTTATGATTTATAATCTACTGAAAGGTAAACGTGGTTTGA
>JAISRS010000243.1 GCA_031273485.1 Prevotellaceae bacterium | reverse complement strand
GAAAGTAACCGCGAATGCCCACACATTCACCTTACGGGATGTTGCCGTAAGTTCGTAATCGTCCGGGACAAGTCGCATGGCGGTAATTCTCCACGTCGGGGTATCCCTGTTTATCAGTTGGGTATTTGCGGCGATGAGCCTGCCCGGAACGACCGCTTCATATTCGATTTCGTTTGCAAACAGGTGATCTAATGAACGTCCTTTTTCTTCGCACAGCGCGTCTATTTGCTCGCGGTTTTCTTCGTACAGGTTCAGGAAACGGTTTGTCCTGAAATATTTGTCCGTCATGCGATATATATCGGCAACATCAAACTGTTCCTCAAGTTTTTCCCCGACAATCATTTGAAACAGGGTATCCTTCAGGGCAGGCAGTTGGTAAACGGACGAATCGTTACCCGACAGTTTCCCGAAATCGCAAACAGCGTCGAAATATACTTCATAAGCATTTCGTGCATACCATTTCAGGAACTGCGTTTCCATGTCGTCCATTGCATCTTTCATTTCGAAGCCGGTCATTCCGGCGTAAGCCGAAAAATCGCCCCGAAACCATGCCAGCTGCTCTTCCCTGCTCATGTATTTGTCTATCGCAGCGGGTATTTTGCCGGAAACGCACGGATACGTCGCCCGAAACTCATAACGGGTATAAAACCACCTGAAATGTTTCCGGAAAGTTTCCGCCGGAGCAAACAGCGGTCGGGTATCTTCAAGATTTCCGTCCGATTGCAGACTTCCGGAAATTTCGTCTGTCGAACGAAACATTTTCCCGATTTTCACATTGTATCTTCCCGCATTATCGGCGCTGTCGCCGTATGGAGTTATGTTCCAGCCGGAATCGAGGCGAAACGGGTACGGATTGTGCGACATATCTCCGGCAAGGAAAGCCGAATCGCCTTTGGCGTGTATTTCCCGCAGACAGGAGCCGTCGGGACGGATGGCGCTTGTCGTCCTGTAGTAATTGGAAACGCATGACGACATGCCGAATATCAGCAATATTGCAATTGCCTGATTAAATTTTTGACGAATTGTTTTCATTATCTGTTATTTTATGAATTTTTGTTGTGAATAACCAGGAATTTTCGATAAACAAACGGAATATATCCGTTCCTTTCTGTTTCTTTGTTCCGATTTTTTACGGACGGCGGAAATTATTGCCGTTTTCACGGATTCGGGATTGCCGACGTCATAAGTCCGTTTTATTTCACGGATTCCGACGGTTGCGCGCGCCGACGATACGCTTTCGGAAGTTTTCATGTCGGCATGGCGGTATGCGGATGATTGCGCCGTTTCGTATGCCGGCAGACAAAGCGTCAGACAGGCGGCGGCGCCCGACAGCCAGCCCGCAATGCGAATGATTTTGCGTTTCTTTTTCCTGCCGGCGGCAATGCGCGTAATTTCCGCCGTCACGTTCTGTGTCAATTCTTCCGGATGGTCGAGTACGGGCGAAACGTTTCCAAGATGTTCTACAAGTTTTTCGTACGTAATATTCCTGTATTTCATGATTTATGATATTGAATTAATTTTATTTCTGATATATTTTCGTGCCAGATGGAGGTTGCTTTTGATTTGCCCCGCCGACAAGCCTGTAATCTTCTCTATTTCCTCCGTTTCCAGCCCCTCCACATCTTTCAGGATAAAAACGGTTTTCTGTTTCGGAGTAAGCCTGTCGGTGAAATACAGAATCAACTCCTTCAATTCGCTGTTGATTACGGAAGATTCCGTGTTTTCCGTCGAAGCAATGTTTTCCCGTTCGGATAGCGCCGACGGTATTCCGGTCGATTCGCGGGCGCGTTTTGCGGAACGCAGCCGGTCACAGCACATGTTGGCGGTGATTTTGTATATCCATGTCGAAAACCTGTACTGCGGATTATACCTGTCCAATTGCAGCCACGCCCTGACAAACACCTCCTGAACCATATCTTTGGCGTCGTCGTCGTTGCACAGCAGGCGGAAAGCAAGTCGAAAAACCAGCGGTTGAAATTCCGTAACCAGCATTCCGAAGGTTTTCGTATCGCCGTGCTTGCTGTAAATTATCAGCTCTTGTATTTTATCCTGTTCCATTCGACAAAAAGATTATAAAGATTTTCTACACAATGATACGAAAAAAAACGGATCAGGTCAAATTTTAATTTCGGAGGGTGTTTCAAAAGCACGCGGATGACGCGGATTTTAAGGATTTACGCAGATTATTATTTGTTTGATAATTGGCGTTTATTTTAATCGGTTCTTTTAAGAAGTACCATAAACAAAATTTCACCTAATATCATCAATTTAAGGCAGCAAAGACGGAACAAATAAGGTATCGGTATAGAACCGATTTTTGTCTGTTTCGCCCAAAAACCGTCTGGCAGCGAAACAGGAATATCGCTTTTAGCTGCGAAGTAACGGAATGTTCATAGTAGTCAGATTGAGAGAGTAGGGGGAAGGGATATGTCATTGTGAAGGTATAGTCCAAAGCTATACGGATCATCGACTGCTTTACTTTGAGCGAATCCATTGCAATAACAAATAGATGGGTCGTTACCTCGTTTTTCTCCGTTTCCGAACAATAAAAATGATTAAACGTTTTGGTCATGGATTAAAACAGTTGATTGGCTCACAAATTATTTTAGCCACCCAAGTTATTTTAATCATCTAATTGACGAATTGAAAATTCTGCGGATTTCACGAAACATAAGTTCGGCTCAGCTAATTAGCACGAAACATAAGTTCGAAGCAGTCAATTAAAAAATCTCGTGAATTTTTTTGTCGATGAAAACTAAAGGCTAAATCAGCGGATATATACCACGACCGAAAACTTTTGTATAAAGGTAACCTCTAAAAACTACTTTTTCTGCGTTCGACTTCAATTTTTAAATCCTCATTTACAATTAGTAAACTCCGGTTTAAAAATTTTGTCAGCCTTGAAAAATCAAGTTTTTAGAGGATTCCTAAAGATAATATGAATGTTTGAGTAAAAATTTATTTATAGTGCAGTTACAATTTAAAAATCTAAGGTTTTGCGTTATGTTTACAAATGTAAACATAACGCAAAACCTTAGATTTTTAAATTGTAATATTCTTTGTAACAGACATTAGAAATGTACTTTTCATTTCTTGAAAGGATTATTTTTCCTTTTTCTATCTACGATTTTGTAAAGAAGAGATATAATCCGACATGTATATATTTTAGGTTAAATCTTTTTTTGAGGTGTTATGGATGGAGTTTCCTTTGTTCGACGCAGCGATAACCCGAAGGGCTTAATTTTCATAACCGCAGGTCGCTGACCTGTGGAATATCCCTCTCGAACTTCTGCCTGAAAGGCAGGATTAATTATTATTTCAATTTACGTTTCAGTCCCGCCTTTGACTACATCAGTCCTGCCTTTCAGGCAGAAGTTCGAGAGGGATATTCCACAGGTCAGCGACCTGCGGTTATGAAAATTAAGCCTTTCGGGCTGCTTAACGACCTTTTCGTTCGGCGTAGCGTCATTGATAGGAGTAAGCCGAATCCAGAAATAGACTTATTTTATGCTTTATTTTTCTGGATTGCTTCGGCTTGCGCCTGCCAATGACAACAAGCGCAGATATCATTGGTAGTGGAACATCGTTGACACCTCTTCATAGCGCTTCAAAAAAAGATTTTGTCATATTTTATGATATGATCTACAGGTCAATAAAATAATTATAGGATACCTCCAAAACTTGATTTTTCAAGGCTGACAAAATTTTTAAACCGGAGTTTACCTATTTGTAAATGATGATTTAAAAATTGAAGTCGAACGCCGAAAAAGCAGTCTTTAAGATATACTATAGAGACCAAATTAAGAAGGTTTATAATATTTGAATGTTCTGTCGGTATAAAAAATCAAGACACTTTCAATTTCCTGACTTTTATCGGTTATCGGTACGCTAATATCATTAATATTAGCGTTTGTGAAATTTGTGTCTGCTGTATTTGCTTGAATATTTTCAAGATTTAATTTTTCATTC
Organism: Prevotellaceae bacterium; assembly: GCA_031273485.1. Lineage (GTDB taxonomy): Bacteria > Bacteroidota > Bacteroidia > Bacteroidales > UBA932 > JAIRLF01. The sequence goes on along the minus strand of JAISRS010000243.1, from coordinate 344 downwards.
TTATCCAACTGTTCTGCTTCATGTATTTGCTTTTCAGATTTATTGTCGAAAGTTACAGTTGTTTCTTCCTGAGTTTTTTTAGCTGTGGATGTATTAGTCACAGAATTGGATGTATTATTAACAAGATTAACAGTATCTTCAATCTGTTGTTTTTCTTCTTTTTGCACAATATCCAATTCGGGAAATAAAGAGGAAGGCGTTTGTTTATACATTTTACCGTTTCCTGTAATAAGCCATTCGATATTTATTGAAGGAAAGGCATGTACCATTTTATTAATGAAGCTAAGACCAGGGTTGCTTCTCCCATTTAAAATATGGGTAATATTTGACCGTTGAACACCTAT
>JAISRS010000240.1 GCA_031273485.1 Prevotellaceae bacterium | reverse complement strand
GAGAAACGCCATCTAATGCTCGAACCTCCTGATTACCTACTTGATATATTTTACTTATATCCTCAATTTCTATAATATACTCTTTCATATCAACCTGATGTTTATTAATTTTTTTGAATGCAAAGGTGCAATTTTTTTTGATTCAATCACAATTTTTTTTCATATATTTTTTTTTCGATGTATTTTTTTTCGATGTGTTTATTCTCGATTTATGAATTCGGAGATAATGAAAAATTCGTGTAATTGACTACGTTGAACTTATGTTTCGTGGGGGAAAAATTTGGAACTTGTTACAGAATAATAAATGGAATATACTCATTGAGTTAATTAGAAAAAAAGCGGCTTAGGGGGATATCCGACATTTTGGAATGCACCCTGTAGCTTGTCGAGACGTTGGTCTCCAAAATAATTGCACCTCATGACGCAATGATAATACTTTCCCACAAATTACATCTGAAAAATTTGTGCATATACTGTTGGGGGACAAGGGGAGCTGTTATCCGAGCTTTTTTGAAACAGCCTCTTGCTCCCTTCCTCATCCTTCCACGAAGTGTTGATAATGTTTATAACTTTTGATTACATTATTCACAAAATTCATAGTTTCTTTGCCGTTAAATTTTGAGCCGACGACAGACGCTATTTCAGCGTCGGGGTTTTTCATCAGGGGGATAACCGAATATACATCGCTCCATTTATTTGGATTCAAGCCTAAAGCGAGGGCTACTTTCATGCAATTTTCAATTCTCCCCTGACCTGCATTATATGCCGCCAAAACAAAATAAACGGATTCTTCGTCGGGGACGCCCATCTCCCTGAATCGGGCGGTGAGATAAGCAATCAATTTAATGCCGCCTCTGATGTTTTCTTCGGGATTATAGACGTTGCCTACGCCGAATTTCCGGGCTGTTTGAGGCATCAATTGCATCAATCCCGCCGCTCCGTGTCTGGAAACAACACCGGGACGAAACTTGGATTCATGGTAAACAATTGCCGCTATTAATCGCCAGTCACAGGCTATGTCGGCGCTGTATTTTTTCAGAAGATAATCGTAGGGAGAGATTTTGTCGGGACTTATATCATACCGGCGATTAAAATATTTGTTGTGCATAATTTGATAGCTGTTTTCACCTTTCAGTTTGCTTGCCCAGATATTCACCGACAGAATCAGGTCTATATTTTTTTCGGACGAAAGCCACACGGATTTAACGCTGTCGTCGAGAGGTACCGACGAACATATATTTTTATGCCGGTTAAAAACACTGTACAAACTGTCGAATCCTTCGCTAAAAACCGCCAGGTCAATATCGCCCCTGCTCAACATGGATAATTTCACGCTGTCGGGAACCATGCAAAACTCAATATCAACGTCTTCATACTTGGAAAAAAGATGAAACAACTCGAGTTGATAACCGCAGGGCGTTCCTTTTTGCAGAAAATAATTATGATATTTAGTGTCCATGGCAACAATGAGTTTTTTGGACTTATATGATTTTTGGGGAGTGTCCGCTAATTTGACGGACATATTGAACAGTGAGATTAGTATCAGTATCAATAAATTTACCGTTTTTTTCATGCTTATATAATATTTGTTTGCAGCGTCGAATCCCGTTAAATATTTATGGGAGCTTCTAAAAGTCGCTTTTTCGACGTTTGATGTCAATTTTATCAATTTTAAATTTCCATTCACAATGGAAAATCTTTGTATATGTATTTATAATTATAACTGTTTGCTTCTAATTTACGTCCGACTTGCGAGTCCGGGCGCGCTGCCCCGAAATCGCTAATTATGAAAATACCAGTTTACTCCCATGCGCAACATCCGGTTGTTTCTGGGATAATGCAAAGCCGAAAAATAATTTTGCCCGCCAATGATTCCTATGCCTGCATTGGTGTATTTCACATATATATTTGCTCTTTTCCATTTGAAAGAAGCAAATATATCAATCCACGGATAATTTCCGATTTTCTTTTCGGATTGCGTGTGAAACATTCCGACTGCGGGATTATACGCATAATTGTAGAAATTAGTATTGTAGTAAACATCAAATCCTATGCGTGAGTTCAACACGTTTTTGACCCATTCCGATTCCTCATAAAAGGTTACATTTCCCGTAATTGTGGGAAGCGGAAGCACATTGCCGTTGGAAGAGTTCTGGAATATGATTCTGGAATCGAGCCTCAATATCCACCATTTCAATTTACTGTTCACATACAGCGATGTGATGTTCAGTATGTCGGATGTTTGGCGCGGCAGAGCCTCATCGTCGAAATATACATGGTTTGAAACGAGGCTGTTTTTAAATCCTACTTCCAGATTCAAGTCCGGCACATTCACCGAGGCTTCTATGCGGGTTTCGGTTGTTTTATTAAAATCGTTATTCCATTTAAAATGATTGGAATAATAGTTTTGTATAAAATACGGCTGTTCTCTGTTATCCAACAAAAAACGTCCGTTGAGATGTATCCCTCCCTCAAGGGGATAGAGCGACAAACGGGCTGTTGCATCAAAATATAAATCATTGACTTTGTAGCCCGAAAAGTGATATTTCAGAAAAGCCTGCCATGAGAAGTATTTGCTGAATACTCCCTGCGCATTTCCAAATACGTAGCCGGTCGAAAAATTCCTGTCCCTTGCGCCGTATAAATATGCGTCGGGCGTAAATCCGTAATAGTTATCGAACCGATAGCCCAATCCGCCGTCTATTTTAGAGATAATGGCTGCGGACGAATATGGTTGCAGGCGGATAAACAGCCTGTTGTCCAATTTGGATGCAAATGTGGAATCGTAACTTTGAAACGGAAACAGATAATTGTTTTTGTAGTAATTCTGATATTTTCCCTGACTGTCATATAAATCCATATATGCGGTATCGGCAACTCCGTCGGAATATACCCTGCTGTATCTCGCATATTCGAATGTATGACCGAAATATACAATTGTTCCTTCGCCTGTAGCCAACGAATCGCGGTTGAACAGATTCAGCGGAACGCCATAAGAATGGGTGAGGAAATAGATGTTTGATTCAACTACATTTAAAGCGCTTTTCAGTTTTACGTCAATTGCTTCGGAGTTGATTGTTGTGTCTTCTATAAAGAAATCGTTAACAATGCCTCCGTTTTCTTTATTATTGACGCCGTTGAAAATATATCCGGCATGTGCAACATACTGTTTGCCCACGTAGGAGCCGAATATGTTGAAGGTTTTGGCTTTTGCTCTTTGATTTTGATATATTCCCAAGGCTCCCATTTTCTGGTACGACAAGCCGAAATTCAGCGATGGCGTGACATTTCGAGTGAAAAGCACTTTGACATTATCCTCTGCAATCCTCTTGTTGCCCGAAGTGTAGTACGACAGATTCGAAAAGGGACCCTTGGCGTTATAAAACTTCACATTGTCGGGCGTATGAGCGTATAAACCGTACGGATCCATAAACGGAAATATATCCGACTGTTCTCTCTTGAAAAAGTCGTGCAATAAAGATGCGCTGCCCGTGACCCCAAGATAGGTAACCCCGGCGTCCGCCTTATAAAAAGGCAGTTCGGTCATATTTTCGCTTTGCAGCGTATCGGGCGACACGATGGTTGGCGAATTGAGATACCGGTTTATTTTCCACACTATTATCTTATTGTATCGCAGAGTGTCCTCGAAAAAATATGTAGCTAAAGTATCGGGTTTTTCCTTTTCCTCCTTTTTATTGCCTCGTTTGATAACCAGACTGTCGGCTTCAGGTTCGTCCGAATCGAATGGAGTAAGATCGGCGCTGTCGGCGATATTTTGATGTATCACAGTATCGTTACTAACGCCCGCAGCCGCGTTAACCGTATCGTTACTAACGCTGTGCCGCACCGAATCAGCTTCATTAACTGCAACATTATTGCTTTGTATATCCACAGTATCAATTTGTACGGAATCAGAACCGTCACTCCGGACATCCTGCTGCATATCAACCGTATCATGAATAAAAACAGGAAATATTCTTGCCTCCACCGACGAAGGAATAAGTAAAAGGCTTATTCCTAAAGCAAACAACGAATTTTTTATTTTATTAGTACTTGACAATATTCAATAAACTGTTTAAAAAATTTTGCAAATATAAAGATTGTTGGCGACATATACCCAAAAAATACGGTATCCCTGCAAAGAATCACAAATTGTTTCTTCATGAAACGCTTTACTTACTTTCGGTTACCGCCGGAAAGAATTATGAATTGTAAATTATGAATTTGAAGCCTCGCTGTCCCCAAAAAGGAGGAAGAACTTTGAATATTAAAAAATTCTATTTAATGACTAAATCTTTTTTGAGGTGCTATGGATGGAGATGACGGCTACGTTTCCTCTGTTCGGCGTAACGACAGCCCGAAGGGCTGCTTGGCGACCTCTCTGTTCGGCGTAGCCGTCATTGGTAGGGGATAATATTGCAAGCAACAAACAAGAGGGAATGACAGCCTTTCAGCCTCTGGATTGCTTCCGACTGCCCAGCCCCCCCACTCCCCCCCCAAGGGGGGGGCTGAGTCGCAGTCACAGCTCGCGCCCCCTTGCTTTCTAACGATGGAGCGCGCGACATAACCCCCCCTTGGGGGGGGAGTGGGGGGCTGTCATTGGTAGGGGATAATTGCAAGCAACAAACAAGAGGGAATGACAGCCTTTCAGCCTCTGGATTGCTTCGGCTTGTGCCTGCCAATGACGTTACGCCGAACGTGGCATGGGGTCTTCCCCGCGGAGCATGGGGTCTTCCCCGCGGAGCATGGGGTCTTCCCCGCGGAGCATGGGGTCTTCCCCGCGGAGCATGGGGTCTTCCCCGCGGAGCATGGGGTCTTC
>JAISRS010000221.1 GCA_031273485.1 Prevotellaceae bacterium | reverse complement strand
TATCATGTTCTTGACAATGATGTCGGCATTTGTGGCGCTTATTGTATATGGCAGAGCAAACGACTATCATCGTAAATCGAACAGAGCTACGGTACATAACATGTTGTTGAATTTAGATGACGAAATATATGCAGGCGCCATTAACCCTGAAACAAATTATCTGCTTTCCGCCTTATATTTTGATAAGGCTAACGATATAGATGCCAAACAAAAAGCAGATATGATTTTAAAAAATGTATCTGGCGATTCTGTTGGTTTTACGTGGGCAAGTATTCCCGAATTATATGATTCTATCATGTCTCTCGGTCGTTCCTACGATAGTCGCGATATCTCGAAATATAACCGATTGCTGAATGGAATAGTTCATTCCGAAAGGGTACTTTTTTTGGTTTACAGAGCATACATACAATTTCGGCAAGAAATGATTACTCAACAAGATTGGGATGATTTTCAGGATGTATATTATTGATTTTTCTCAAAGTCCACTTTTCTTATGTGCAATGTACATAAATAACGATGGAGGATATTTTAATAAGGATTTTGCAAAAGAACTGCAACAGGTATATAGAACAAATGAAAATCCATTAGTAAGATGAGTGCTTTTCGATAATAAAAGAGGATACATGGATAAATGAAAATAACCGGCAATAATCAATATTCAAGAGTAAGCGAGCAATAAGAAGAGCCTGATGAACAGAACAGATTATTTTAAACGTAAAAAGAATAAAGAAAATGAAAAATTTTAATCTAATGTGGAGTTCGGAGACCACTATAAAAACGGGGCAAGACCTGCAAAGCCGCAAGAGCAGGGGAATTATTTTAAACATAATTAAAAAAGAAGAAAAATGAAAAGAGTTTTAGTTTTAGTTGCAAGCGTATTTTGCTTACAAAGTTACGCACAAACCATTCCTGATATAGAGATGGTATTCGTAAAAGGAGGCACTTTTACCATGGGCTGTACTGCTGAGCAGGGCGACGATTGTTTTGATAATGAAGAGCCTGCACACAAAGTAACATTGAGCGATTTCTACATCGGTAAATACGAAGTAACGCAGGCGCAGTGGAAAGCGGTAACGGGTAACAATCCGAGCAAGTTTAACGGCTGCGACAATTGTCCGGTAGAAGGGGTAAGTTGGAACGATATCCAGGAATTTATCAAGAAACTCAATGCCAAGACAGGACTTAACTACCGTCTGCCCACAGAGGCAGAGTGGGAGTATGCTGCCCGCGGCGGTGCCCAAAGCCGGGGATACAAGTATAGTGGCAGTAACAGTGTGGACGAGGTGGCGTGGTATTATGGCAATTCAGGAAACGAAACGCATCCGGCAGGGACAAAAAAAGCAAACGAATTGGGTATTTACGATATGAGCGGCAATGTATATGAGTGGTGTAACGATTGGTATGGAGCATATAATAGCGAAGCGCAAACCAATCCGAAATGACCTGCTTCGGCTTCTTACCGCGTGAATCGTGGCGGTAGCTGGATCAACTTCGCGCGGCGCGTGCGTGTTCCCATTCGCCTCAACTACTCGCCCGACACCCGGTTCAGCATCCGCGGCTTCCGCCTTGCCCGCAGTTCAAAATAAAGCAGGGAGAGACAGGGTTGTTTTGCCCAAAGCGGAGTGAGGGACGAACGGAGTGAAAGGCAAAACAAAGGAAAGAGAATAAAACAAACAGTGGAGACCGGAAAGCACTATAAAACCGGAGGCGGAACCCGAAAAGCCTTACGAGTAGGGAAGATTTTAAAAGAATAAAGAAAATGAAAAAGTTGAATGTAAAGTGGAGCCTGAAAACCATTTCAAACGGGGCAGAACTCGAAAAGCCTGAGAGTAGAGAGATTTTTAATAACAAAAAATTATGGAAAAAATACATTTATTTTTTAAAGTTTTAATTGGACTTTTGATAGCAGTAGTCCTGTTACAGAGTTGCTACAGTAGTAAAGCTATTGGTTCGATATCCAAACCGGATTATAATACAAGAGTTACAGTAACAAATGCTCACTATCAAAGAAAGTCCACGGTATTTGGGAAAATGTGTCTTGTTGGTGTAGCAGGGGCAGGAACTTATGGCGGATACAAAGCAAATTTTATTCAGGCAACCAATAGCGAAACAGGAGAGAAACAAAATTTACCGGTTGTTGGCGGTTTATTGGGTTTAGCCGGCGGCGTTACTATGGGTATAATTATAAACAAGATCGCAGGAGATGGGAAAATTACTTACATAACCGATGAAAAAAAATGGGAAAAATGGATGAGAAAGAAGTCGTATCAAAGAATGAAACTGTTAAATATGCATAATATGTCCTCTTTTTCGTTTATTGACCCTGCCGTAGAAAGTCGTTATATTGTAAAGAGTATTGTGGATGTTCGAGATTTTAAAAAAACATTTCCGAACAGTAACAGGTTTGAAGATATTATTTTGCAAGCCATAGAACAGGCACCCAGAGAAGATCTGCCCGCTTTATTATCGCTTTATCCGCGAACTGCACAATCCGACAAAATAAAAGCAAAATATATGGAGCTAAGCAATACAGTTGAACAATGTATTGAGAGTGCAAATAAATATCCGGAATTATACGCACAGGCAGAAGCACAGGCATTGAACCTGATACGGGATTTAAATTCGGCAAAAACATATCTGGCTTATTTTACTAAAAATATGACGCCTGAGGTTCGTTCAAAAAAAGAAGTTATTATCATTGAAAATTTAATAAAATCAAAAATTCCATACGCCTCTATACTGGAAATGTTTCCGGATAACATAAAATCACAAGACCTTAAACATAACATTCTGGTACAGACTGCCACATTGAATGGATTTTGTGATTTCCATAAAAAATACCCTGATATTGATATAAATTTAGTTGGTACTTATATTGTTAGCATGAGTGCGGTAAAGAATTTTGAAGACCTTAAAAAACTCGAACAATGCTTTGGACAACTCAATGAAAACAATATGCATAATATTCTTAAGGAAGTTAAACTGGAAAGACATGAAATACACCAGGTTCTAAAACTTTTCTCCAATCTTGACTCTAAAACTTATGCCTCGTTGAACGCTATGCACGAAAAGTATATACAGGAAGATTTTGCGGAAGCAATTGCAAGTAAATCAACTCAGAAGATAAAACAGTTTATTGATAATTATACCGGATCGCCGGATAAAGAAGATTTATTGGCAAAGGCAAACGACCATTATGAGTATTATTCAAAGTTAGCAGAAAAGGAAAAAAGAGAAGAGAAAGAGCGAAGAATTGCTGAAATATGGGCAAAGTTTCGGGCTTTGAAACAGGGCGACATACTTTATGGTCTCTATAAGGGTCAGTATGAGTATCAGTATAATACAGATCACTATGACTATGGCTACTTTCTTGTAGTTGAAGTTGTAACACCGCTGAATCTGTCTAATGAGATTAGACTGAAAACACGAATGAGAGTAATAAGTCACTATAGTAATGATATTTTATTCTTTCAAGGAGATCTAATTTCAGAGTGCATGGATTGGGTTGAGGCTTCGCCGCGTGTAAATTTTCCGGAGAATGATAAATATTTCCGGAAGACTTTTAAAATAAATTATGAAGAAGAATATTTGGAGAGTGAGAGATGGAGATGGAGTCTTTCGCCTTATAAGGCTATCGAAGGATGTTTATGGAAATTGAAATTCTATCATTAGGACGAGGTTTTATCTGCCAATCAAAAATACGGTGGAGTCCGAATAGCGGGCAACCTAAATGACAATAAAGGGAACAAGCCGAAAATCCCGAAAAGAGTAGGCATGTTAAAATAAATGAAAATCATAAAAACGGGAATGCCGACGCCCGGAACAAGTAGGCAAAGATATTTATTAAAATAGGTCAAAATGAATAAAATTTTTTCTTTTTTCTTTGCAGTCATGTTTTGTCTGCAAGGTTATGCACAAACGGAGAATACCGGAATAGAAACGGTATTTGTGAAAGGCGGCTCCTTTACGATGGGCTGCACAGGCGAACAGGATGACTGTTCGGATAATGAAAAACCGACACATACGGTAACGGTAAGCGATTTCTACATCGGCAAATATGAGGTAACTCAGGCACAGTGGACAGCCGTAATGGCAAATAATCCTTCCCAATTCAAGGGAGACAGCCTGCCGGTAGAAAATGGGAGTTGGAACGACGTACAGGAGTTCATTCGCAAGCTCAATGCTCAAACCGGTAAAAGCTACCGTCTGCCCACGGAAGCGGAATGGGAGTATGCCGCCCGCGGAGGCGAACAAGGCGCAAACAGTAAGTACAGCGGCAGCGACAATGTTGACGAGGTGGCATGGTATGGCAATAATTCCGGACAAAAAACCCATGCGGTTGGCGCCAAACAAGCCAACAAATTGGGCATTTATGACATGAGCGGTAATGTATATGAATGGTGTAGCGACTGGTATGGAAATTATGCCACCCGTGTGATACGCGGTGGCAGTTGGCTTAGCGTTACGCAGAGTGTGCGTGTGCCGTTCAGGTTACATTATACACCCGATTACCGCTACATTAATTTAGGGTTCAGACTTGTTCATAGTTCAAAATAAACCAGGGAGAGACAAGGTTGTTTTGCCAAAAGCGGAGTGAGGGACGAACGTAGCAAAAGGCAAAACAACCGATCTCCCATCCCTCAGTTTCGGCGAGGTTCACACACCTCATCCGTCCTGTCACAAGTTTTACTAAAAGGCTTTTTTGCGCTAAATCTGCCTCATCTGCGTGCCGAATTACATTCAATAAGGGTGCTCATAGAGTAACTCAATCAGTGTTGCCGGATAATTGTACGCGTACATCCAATTTAATAAAATTCGGTTCGTCGGGTGCGGTGGTTGTAATATTTTTAAATTCAAATCTGTTTGCGGCAATTTTTCGCTGTTTTATCAATATTGCCTTTAAGGCATCGACTCTGTTGGAAAATAGATTATTGCTTCTGAATGAATTATTGTTTATCGTTTCATTATACGAATAAATGTAGAATGTCAATTTTGTCCATTCGGGATAGGATTCACAGAGCGACGCCAATTTATTTAAAGCGTCAAAGCTCTTGTATTCATCTACAAAATATACACGACCTTTCTGAAATTTAATATCGTTCAACAAAATCTCCAGTTCGGCAACATAGATTTGGAATAAAGCGTTGTCTATTGTGACTTTAGACGTCTTTGTGTCTGTTTCCGTTTCTTTGGCGATTGTTGTATTTTGGGTGGAAGACGTCTGTTTTGTTTTATTCGAATCGTTTACATTCACTTTAATTTCATTTGCAGTTCTCTTTCCTTTTTTCCCCTCTTCCATTTTTTGTCGATTTTCATTTATCTTTTTAAGATATTCTTCATATTCAAGCTCTCTCAGTTCTTTTTCGTATGTATATTTTTCGTAACGTTGCATTTGAAGATCCAGTTCTCGTTCCAAATCCAAGGAATCAATATTCATCTTAGTAAGCTCAACGTCAGGAGACAGCGGACAGCCATTGTTGGCTGCGCTGCCGTATTCAAAGGGGCAGACGTCTTTATCATCGGGTATTCCGTCGCCGTCGCTATCCGGACATCCTCTGAACTGCGCCAGACCGGAAACATGTATGCAATCGTCCAAATGGTCGGGGATTCCGTCGCCGTCCGAATCGGGGCAACCTTTTGTGGCGACTGTCCCCGGTACGCCGGGACATTCGTCCTCCGAATCGGAAACACCGTCCATGTCCGAATCTTTGACACTGCTATCCGTATCTTTTTTATTTTTTGTAATATCTCGTTTATCTTTTTTGTTCACCTGTACAGAATCATCGTGACCGTCAATCAGCGGACATGCACCCCCGTGATAATGTAGTAAAACAATAGAAAAACAAATAATTATAATATATTTCATCTCCGTATTTTAATGCACAAAGGTAATTCAAGAAATGCTTACGAAGATTTAATTTATGTGAAAGTTTCTTAATAGTGCAATATTTTCTACATGATGCGTATGTGGGAACATGTCAACAGGCTGGGATTCTACGAGTTCGTATTTTGAGGAGAGCATAAATATATCTCTTGCCTGCGTTGCCGGATTGCAACTGACATATATTATTTTGGCAGGTTCGGCTTCCAGCAGCGCCGCCGGTATCGACGGGTGAAGCCCTGCTCTTGGAGGGTCAATTATTGCTACATCCGGCAATCCGTTTGCCAGGATGAAATCTTTTGTCAACACATCCTTAATGTCCCCTGAATAAAACGCAGTGTTGCGGATTTTGTTTATAACGGAATTAATTTTTGCATCCTCTATTGCTTCGGGAACGTATTCGATGCCTACGACTTTTTTTGAATATTCGGCTAAGTAATTGGCAATTGTACCTGTTCCGGTATATAAGTCGTAAACGATTTCATTACCTCCCAGAGCGGCGTATTTTCGGACAACTTTATATAGAGTACAGGCTTGTTCGGAGTTTGTTTGATAAAATGATTTGGGTCCGATGCGGAAAATCAGTCCCTCCATTTTTTCTTCTATATACGGTTTGCCCGAATAGCAAATTATGTCCAAATCCTGAATACTGTCGTTGCCCTTTGTGTTGATTGTGTATTGCAGTGAAGTGAGGTCGAATGTGTTTTTCAGCATTTCCATAAAATCCTTACGTTCAGGCTCGCAGTCAGAGCCAAACACTACAATCACCATCACTTCTCCGGTTGAGGATGTTCTGATAATGAGATTTCGGAGAAAGCCCGTTTTGTTTTTAATATCAAAGAATTTGTATCCCTTCGCCAGTGCGTATGCTTTTGCGGCTGTTCTTATTTCGTTTGACGGCGAATCCTGTAACCAGCATTTGTCAATATCCAGCACTTTGTCGAAACGTCCCGAAACGTGGAATCCCAAAGCATTGGTATCCAAATCTCCGTTGTTGCCTGTTTCCGCAGAGGTTAACCATCTTTTTTGCGAAAAGGTAAATTCCAGCTTATTGCGATAGAATATTGTTTTTGCCGACGGTAAAATGGGCTTGATTACAGGCGTTTTGATGCCGCCTATGCGCTGCAACTGGTCGCCGACCTGTTTCTCCTTGTATTTCAACTGTTCGTCGTACGACATTCTCTGGCTCACGCATCCTCCGCAATCGTTGAAATGCGAGCAAAACGGCGTCAATGCGTCAGGCGAGGGTTTCACCATTTTTATGACATAACCTTCGGCATAACTTTTTTTGCGTTTCACGCGAAGATTCACAATATCGCCGGGGATAACGTCTTTGACAAAAACTATCATATTGTCCACCCTGGTTATGGCTTTACCTTCGGCTGCCCAGTCTGTGATTTCTATGTTTTCAAACTCTATTTGTTTTCGCATATTTTGTGTATTATCAGTATTTAAATTCCGATGCAAATATACGGACTATATTTTTATTGTACAACATGCAATTCCGGTGTTTTTATCCAACGATTTTAATTTTACTTTTTCCATTTCCCGATTTGATTACCTGAATTTGAGCGGCGATTCTCAGTTCTCCCACATGAGAGATTATTCCTACTTTTCGTCCTTGAGTATGAAGATTTTCCAGAGCGCCGATTGCCATTTCCAATGTATCGGAATCCAATGAGCCGAATCCTTCGTCGATAAACAGGGATTCGATTCTCATTCTGTTGGACGAAAGAGCCGATAATCCCAATGCCAGCGACAAAGATATCAGAAAAGATTCTCCGCCGGAGAGCGAATGAATGGTTCGGATTTCCCCAAGCATGTCGTTGTCCACGACTTGTAGCGCCAAAGTTCCTTCTATTTTTTCCAGCTTGTAGCGTTTGGTCAATTCCTCAAGATGCTTGTTTGCATAGTCAAGCAGAATATCCAGAGTATAGCCTTGCGCTATGGTTTTGAATTTGTTGCCGTCGGCAGAACCGAAAAGATAGTTCAGTTTTTTCCATTCTTCGCATTTTTCCGTTTTTATTTTCAGGTCTTTTTGCAGGGATTCCGCATGTTGTTTATCTTCTGCGTATTTTGCCAGAATAACCTCTATTTTGGTTAATTGTTGTTTAAGCGCGTGTTCCATGTTGGTTGTTTCCGTAAGCAGCTGTTGTAACGACGATTTGCTTTCTTCGGCAGTTGGTTTGTGCGCCGATTCGCCGTGTTTTTCCAGACGCAGATTTCGTTCTTTGAATGTGGCGGCAAGCCGTATTTCCTTATCCTTAAAATCGGACAGTTCTCGTTTTTCCTTAGTTATCCAGATGTGCGATTTTGCAACCAAATCCTTCAATATATCGGGAGTTATTTTTTGTTGATTGTCATTTAACCAGTCGATTACAGCGGTATTTAAGGTTGAAATTTTTACGGAAACATTTTCGATTTCTTCTTTTATGCGGGAGATGATGCCGGAGATGTTGGCTTCTTTGTTTTTGATTTCCGTTTTACGGATATTTGAGTTTTCGTATTTTTTTGTGACCTGTTTCAGTAAATCGTTGAAATACGATTCCACTTCGTCGGCTTTTTTTCCATCCAGCAATGATTTTCTTTCTGTTGTCAGGATGTTCAAAGTTGAGCCGGCATTGTTCCACAGTTTATTTTTGCGTTCACATTCAGCAGTGATTTTGGTCAAATTTTCGGTTTCCGACTCAAGTTTAACAGTGAGGGATTCCGCAAGTTTCCGGTTGTTGTTTTGTTCGCTTTCGTGTTGAGTCCAAAGTTTTGCAAAATCCGACAGTCGTTTTTGCAAAACGCCTTCTTTTTCGAGCCATTCTTTCCAGTTTTTAATTCCCTGCAAAGGTTTTTCGAGTTTGTTTACAGCATTTTCGTGCTGCAAGGTATAGCCTTTCACAAGTTCCTCGAGGCGTGTTATGGCGTCTTTGGTTGCTTCGATATTTTTGTTGATTTCGGCAATAGCGTTTGCCGTATTTTTTTTGGATTTTTCTAATTCCTGTTCATTGATATTGGTTTTGCGATTGATTTCCGACTTCAGGGGGTGATGAACGCTGCCGCAGACGGGGCAGGGTTTATTTTCTTCCAGTTTTTCGCGCAGGTTCAATATCTCTGTGGGCAGGAGATTGTTCAATCGTTCGGATTCTTCCTCCAACTGTTTCAAAGTTTGTTTGTCGGCATTGAGAACGGATTCATTTTTCGTTTTGTTTGCGGAGGTTATTCCGACTTGTTTTTTTGCAAATTGAGCGTCATTTAGCAGGCTTAATATCAGGTCTGTTTGTTGCACGATGTCTTTCAATTCCGCTTTTTCCTCGAACCAGGCGGAGATGGATTCGGCAGCCTGTTTTGTTTCGGACAATCGTTCATTGATTTTTTTGATATTAGCCTCGCATTGTGTTTTAAGTTTATTTTGTATTTCAAATTCTTTTTTCTGTTCTGCGAGATACGTTTCGGCTGATTGTATTTTGACGTCTAACTCTTTAGCTTTTTCTATCTGAGGTTTTACAGTTGTGAAATCCCGTTCTGCCTGTTCCCTGTTGGTTTTGTCCTTCAATAATTCCTGTTCGATGGCGGCGCTCTGTTCGATGCAGGTCTTATGCTGCGCCTCCTGAATCGCAAGATTTTTATGCAGACTGTCCCGCTGTTTTTGCTTTTCTTCAAGCTCGACGTAAGTGTCACGTATTTCTAAAGAAACATCCAGCATATCAATATAATCATATCTTGCTTTGGCTTCTGTTACCGTCTGTTTTATTTGTTTCAGTTCGGCGACGGCAGCTTCGGTTTCTTTCGTTAGTTCTTCATGCTGTTTTATCCACTGCAATTTTTTGTCGATGTTTAACAGCACATCTTTCAGGGGTTTCGACTGTTCCGTGATGGTCAGTTTTTCCTGATATATCGAATCAAGTTCTTCGGGTGTGATTAATTTAACGTCGTTGATTTTTTGCTGCAACAAATCAACGGTATCCGAGGCTTCTTTTGTTTTGATGTAGATGGTTTCCGATATTCGGGAATAGATTTCGGTACCTGTAAGTTTTTCCAGCAGTTCGGCTTTGTCGCTTTGTTTAGCTTTCAGGAATGTTGCAAAATCGCCCTGCGCCAGCAAAACGGCTCGTGTAAACTGGTCGAAGGTCAAGCCTGTGAGTTCGGTGATTTTGAGCAGTAATTCCTTTTTTGTACCTTGTTCTTCAACCGATTCGGACATGTTATAAAGTCGCATTTCCGTATTTTGCAACATGCCTTCGGGCTTGTTTCTGGTGCGTCTAACCATCCATGTTGAGCGGTAGCGTTTGCCGTTGAGAGCAATAAATTCAACCTCGGCAAGCCCCTCGCCTGTGCCTTTGCGCAGGATATTTCTACAATCTTTTTGATTGATTGTTTTGTCGGAAACGTCCGGAATTTGAATATTTTCCGTTGCTTTGTGTGTTCGCGGGGCATTGTCGAACAGCGCAAGGCACATGGCGTCCAATATTGTGGATTTGCCCGCTCCCGTGGAACCCGTAATGGCATACATTCCGGCAGATTTCAACGGCTCAGCGGTGAAATCTATCACGAAATCTCCTTCCAACGACGCGAGATTCCGTCCTCTTATCACTAATATTTTCATGCGTATATAATTTTTGTCATCGAATTTTTGTCATCGAATTAAACTAATTGAACGAATTTAAAATCCTGCGGATTTTTACGAATTTTTTATCCACGAATTACACGAATTACACGAATTTTTATTCACGAATTTTATCGAATTACACGAATTAAAAAATCCTTCGGATTTTTTTGCTTCGCGCTCTTCATCGTTCATCGTTTATAGTTTATAATTCGTAATTCATAGTTCATAATTCGTAATTCGTAATTCGTAATTGATAATTCGTAATTCGTAATTGATAATTCGTAATTGATAATTCGTAATTGATAATTCGTAATTGATAATTCGTAATTGATAATTGACAATTATTCCGTTCGTTTTCTTACGTGATAGATAATTTCATTTTCGGGCAGCGCATGACGTTTTATTATCGACGGAGGCAGGGTTTCGGCATAATTTATTACTCTCACTTCA
>JAISRS010000204.1 GCA_031273485.1 Prevotellaceae bacterium | reverse complement strand
AATTCTTCGGAGTTTGCGCCTTTATCTTCGGCTTCTTTGACCTCGTCGAAGAATTTATTTTTTATCAAACGGGTGGGTGAAAGTTTTTTTAACGACAGCAGAGTATCGCCTTCGTTTAGAGTGATGCACAACTGTTTGAATTTAATATCCGCAGAACTTTCTTCGGATAAGGCAAAACGCGTGCCTATTTGCACTCCGTCGGCGCCCAGACTTATGGCGGCTAACATTCCTGCTCCCGTGCCGATGCCTCCGGCGGCAATTAAGGGCAGATTTACGGCTTGACGCACCTGTGGTATAAGCGTTAAGGTTGTTGTTTCCTCCCGTCCGTTGTGACCTCCGGCTTCGAATCCTTCGGCAACTACTGCGTCCACTCCGGCGTCTTCGGCTTTTTTGGCGAATTTGGAACTGGAAACAACATGTACAACCGTAATACCATTACTTTTTAATGTTTTAGTCCATGTTTTGGGGTTGCCGGCAGAACTGAAAACCACCTTAACTCCCTCGTCCGTAATGACCTTCATTATTCCTTCTATCTCATGATAGATTAGGGGGACATTGACCCCAAAGGGTAAATTTGTCGCCGCTCGACACTTTATTATATGTTCGCGCAAAAGTTCCGGAGTCATTGACCCTGCGCCCAGAAGACCCAATCCTCCGCTATTACTTACCGCAGCCGCCAATCTCCAGCCGCTGCACCATACCATTCCTCCCTGAATTATAGGGTATTTTATTTTTAATAATTCTGTTATTCTGTTTACCATGTTTTTGTTTATTTATTTTACGATACTTTTAATTGTTTTTTGACCTGAATTTCATCCGCTTTTTCTGTTGACAACGGATTATTACGTTTATTACTGTATAAATCACAAAAAATATTTACACGTATTATTTACATGAACTATTGTGAACAAACATGTTTCATCATTCGTAATTTTTAATTCGTAATTCGTAATTCGTAATTGTTAATTTGTAATTGTATTTACGGAATATCAATATATTTATGCAGTTGTACGGATAAAATCCAGTGTGGATTTTGTTTTATATAATCTACAATATAGCCGGTGATTTTGTCGTGAACGCTCCATTCCGGCTGTAAAAACAGCAGGCAATTATCGGTGAGTGCGGCGTTTTCTTCCGCCCATTCCAAATCCGCCGAATGTTTGATAATTACTTTCAGTTCGTTTGCTTTTTGCAGATTTTCCAAAAGCGGCGGAGAATTAAGTTTGGGCGAAAGACAAATCCAGTCCCATTCGCCGGTTAAAACGTGATTGCCCGCTGTTTCAAGGAATAAGGTAAATCCCTTTTCTTTTAATGCCCTGCACAGTGCGTCCAAATTATGCATGGCAGGTTCGCCTCCGGTGACGATAACCGTCTCGGCTTTTGATTCCAAAGCGGCGTTTACTATCTCTTTGACGGTAACAAGCGGAAATCGTTTTGCGTTCCAGGTTGATTTGCTGTCGCAAAATTCGCAGCAAACATCACATCCGCCGAGGCGAACAAAAAAAGCCGCTTTTCCGCTGTGACAACCCTCGCCCTGCAAACTGTAAAAACTTTCGGATAGAGGCAGAACCTCCGTATCTTTGTTCGACATTCTTCTGATTTCTATCTTCTAATTTTTAACTTCTAAATTCCTGCGCTGTTCAAATTGTTTGAATATAAGGAATAATCCTGCAAGGAAAATGAATGAAGCCAAACACAGCACAACTATGTATTTATTGCCGAGTATTTCGGGAAGCGTCAATGTTGGGTCGTCAAGAATCAGCAACAAGATGAAGGCAAATCCGTTATTTAAGAAGTGGATAAATATGCTTGGGATTATTGATTTTGTTTTCCAAAACAGCCAGCCTGAAATGAAGCCGATTATAAATGCGGCGATTCCCTGCCACGGATTAAGGTGCATTGCGGCAAAAATCAGCGACGACCAGACGATGGCTTTATATGGGGCAATGTGAGTGAGTAATCCTTTTAAAATGATGCCTCTGCACAGCAGCTCTTCCAAAATGGGAGCGGCTATCACTACGGTTAAAAATGAGGAGAGATTGGGAGAAATCATTTTTGCAAACAGCTGTTCCAGCGTTTCGGGCATCGGAACAAGGGAAACTATACTGTCGACTGATATTGTCATTGCCGGCACAAACACAACGAGCGTTATCAGCAGCCACACAGGCGGTTTCCCTGTTAATTTGCAATAATCGAATTTCTGCGACAGCGACATATATTTTGTATAAAAAATAATTGGTAAAAAACCAGCCAGATATGCCGCCAATGTAATCCATCCGGAAACGTAGTCGGAAATAACGAATAATTCGTTTAGAATTAGTACGATTAATGAAACTATGAGATTAATCAACAGAAATATGCCGAACAGTTCCCATGATTGTTTTAAACTTGGATACATGATCTGATTTTCGATGTTTATTTATTATTGACCAATCTTTTTCTCAACTGTTCGCCTTCGCTTTCAAATCCGGCTTTACCGAGCAGGGCGAACATATTTTTCTTATATGCCTCAACTCCGGGCTGGTCGAATGGGTTTACATCTAAAAGATAGCCGCTTATGCCGCAGGCTTTTTCAAAAAAGTATATCAGCTGACCGATGAAATATGTGTCCAGTTCGGGGATTTCTATGCGGATATTGGGAACTCCACCATCCACATGCGCCAGCATTGTTCCAAGTTCCGCCATTTTATTCACTTCTCCGATTCTTTTTCCGGCAAGGAAATTCAGCTGGTCGAGATTTTCGGTATCTTCGGGAATAAAAAGCTCGTTATATGGCTTTTCGATGCTTATCACCGTTTCAAACAATATCCTTTCGCCATCCTGAATATATTGTCCCATTGAATGTAAATCGGAAGTAAAATCCACTCCGGCGGGGAAAATTCCCTTTCCTTCCTTGCCTTCGCTTTCGCCGAAGAGCTGTTTCCACCATTCGGTCAAATAGTGCAGTTTAGGGTTGTAATTGGCAAGTATTTCGATTTTTTTTCCTTTGCCGTACAATATATTACGTATTATGGCGTATTGGGCGCAAATATTTTTTTCTACGGGTACGTTTTTGTTGGAAACTTTTTCCAAATCCGTAGCTCCTTTCAACAGTATTCGTATATCGAAACCTGCGACGGATATGGGCAGCAAGCCCACAGGCGTGAGGACGGAGAACCGTCCGCCTACATCGTCGGGTATGGCAAATGTTTTGTATCCTTCCTGTTCGGACATTTTGCGCAACGCTCCTCGCGAATGGTCTGTTATTGCGACTATTCTATCTTTGGCGCCTTCCTTTCCGAAGGTTGTTTCTATATGTTGTTTCACAAGTCTGAATGTCACTGCCGGTTCTGTGGTGGTGCCGGATTTGGATATGACTATGCAACTCACTCGCTTGGTTTTAATGAAATTAAGTAAATCGCTCAGATAGTCTTCATCTAAATGATGTCCGGCAAAAATAACTTTGGGATTTTCGGTATCTGTGTAAATATCGAAACTTGAGCCAAGCGATTCGATAACGGCTTTAGCTCCTAAATAAGAGCCGCCTATGCCGATTACGATTACAATATCCGATATTTCTCTCAATTGTTGGGAAACCGATTCGATTTCCGAAATATCCGATTCATTAACATTCGCCGGCAGAGTGACCCATCCGAGGAAATCGTTTCCCTTACCTGTTTTGTCATACAGCGATTTATTGGCAATTGCTGCTTTAGTTTTACATTTTTCAATGGCGTCCGGATCAACAAACGGAATCGCCGCGCTAATATCTAAACGAAGAATATCCATAATTTTAAATTAACAGTTATTAACAAGGGCGCAAAGATATAAATAAAATTCAAGATTCAAGGTTTGAGTTGAAATATACTTCAATACACTCAGTCTTGAATCTTGAATATAAGGACGGTAAGCGAGCGCCGGATTTATTTTTCCGTATTGTTATCTCTGTCTTTGAGCGCCTTCCGGTCGTCTTCCTCTGCGATTTTTATTTTGCTCCTCGTATTTTTTGTATTGCTCCTCCGTCAGAACTTTTTTCAGTTCCTGATTTTGTTCTTCCTGTATTTTTTGAAATTCCGTCATGTTTCGGTTGTTGGCTTCCCGACTTTTGGCAAAAGCTTCTTCGCTCTTTTTTGCATATTTAAGACTTATTACTTTCACCGAATCGTATTGTTGATCGGTGAGCGCCAAATTTTTTTTCAAGCTGTCGGCTTGCGCCTTAACTCTTTCTTCCGTAGTCTGTCTTTGACCGCGCTGACCACGCTGACCTTGATTTCCTCCCTGTTGGGCATACAGTATTCCCGAAGTCAGGAACATTAATGTTAAAATTAATAGTTTTGTTTTCATCACTAATTATTTGTTTAATTGTTTTTAAATTTTTAATGATGCAAATGTACAACTATTATATATAAGGCGTATTGTTTTCTTACCGAAACGGAAAAATATACGGTTGAAACGACGGATTTCAATTATAAATTATGAATTATGAATGAGGGAAGCTCTACGACCTCCTGACAGGGTTTAAAATCGGCTAAATCTTTTTTTGAGGCGCTATGGTTGGAAGTGTCAACTACGTTCCCTCTGTTCGGCTTACGCCTACCAATGATGCTACGTAGAACGAAGAGGTCGCCAAGCAGCCCGATGGGCTTAATTTTCATAACCGCAGGTCACCGACCTGCGGAATATACAGCGATATACTTCTGCCTAAAAGGCAGGACTAATTATTATTTCAATTTACGTGTCAGTCCTGCCTTTCAGGCAGTGGTTCGGGAGGTTACTTCCGCAGGTCGATGACCTGCGGTTATGAAAATCAAGCCCTGCGGGCTGTCGCTACACCTAAGCTAAACAGACTACCGTTCTACGTAGCGTCATTGCTACGGCGCAGCCGGAAGCAATAGCGCCTCAAAATAAGATTTAGCTGATTTTCCGTCACAGCACAATGTATCTTTCCAACACTTTTTCCAAAATACCGACATAGTAAAACGGAAGATTGATGAGTGTAAAAGGCTTGCCGGCAGGGGTTGACACCTCGTCAATGGACAGGGGACCGGACCAAACCCGGACAGCAAAACGATGAGGCGCCTCGTCCATGAATTGATGTAAGGATTTCAGTTTGGAGTTATGCCCCGATTTTACCTCTATCGGTATCGCCAAACTCTCGTATTTATATACAAAATCCACTTCGGCATCCGACCCGTGTTTATCTTTTTTCCAGAAGACACGTTTAGTCAGCAGGCTTTCGCCGATGGTCAGAAGTTCCTGCGCCACAATATGCTCTGCTATCCTGCCTCGCCATACTTCCTGAATATCTTTCACCGAAAACACCTCTCGCTGTATGCCCGAAAAGAAATTGACCAGACCCGTATCAAACCAGAGCAATTTCGGGTGTTTGCGAAAATTCTGCATCAGGGGCAGTTGTGTTGCGGAAGTGGGAAATGCCAACTCAAGCAGCATGGCTTTTTGTACAGTCTGAAACGCCGCCGACACTTCTTTTGAAGAGTAACTGCTTCCGCCGAATTTCTCAAAAGTAATGATGCTGCCCGCCGAATACCAGCCTGTTTCGAGAATGGAGCGTATGATTTTCAATAGCGCCGCATTGTCGGCATATTTTTCAACATCGTCCATATACGACTGCAACAGGGAGTTGAAGATGGGTTTAAGCGAGAGTACATCTCTTTTTTCGGCATATTTCACCACAACGGCAGGCATCCCTCCAACAAGAGTATATTCGTTGAAGAGTTTGATAATGCGGCTGTGAACGGGATTTGCCTCCATTGTGCGCACCAGCGCGGCGTCGAACGTTTCGCCCGTACCGTTCAGAAATTCGAGGAATGAACAGGGACGCAGGGCAAGATATTCGACTCTGCCCACAGGAAAAGAGATTTTCCGCATATCTATAACCGTTTCGAGCAAAGAACCGGCTGCTATAAGGTGGATATGGTTTGCTTCCTCGTAAAAATAACGCAATATGGCTACCGCCTTTTTCGAATGTTGTATTTCGTCGATGAAAAGCAGCGTCGGCACATCACGCAGTGTTTGACGCTTGTGAACAAATACTGCACGTATCAGTTCCTGCACATCATCATAATCTTCAAAAAGTTGTCTGTCGTCGTTTTTCTCAAGATTGAGATGAAGAAATATCTCGTATTCTCTGGCAAATTCCGTTACCAAAGTGGTTTTCCCGACCTGCCTCGCTCCTCTCAAAACTAATGGCTTGCGGTCGTTACGCTCCTTCCAGTCCCGCAAGTATTCCGTCGCTAATCTGTCTATCATATTGCAATCAATTTGTATTTACGTATTTAATATATCGCCGCAAAGGTAAAACAGTTACTGAATATTTCCAAAAGGAACGGTATAATTCGACCGTTTTTGGCGCAAAGGAACGGTATAAGTCGACTGTTTTTGGCGCAAAGGAACGGTATAATTCGACCGTTTTTGCGCACCCCCCTCGTTAGGAAATGATGGGACGCCTCCGGCGCGAGGGATTCGGAAGGCGACCCATAACAGGGTTTAAAACCCTGTTATGGATGTCTTCCACTTTAAGGATTTTAAAGACCTTAAAGTTTTTTTTAAAAAACTTGCGAGGATAATCAGGGCAAGATAAAAACTGCCCTAACACCTGTTGCCACTCCCCCACCCTACCCTCTACCAAACCTGTTTTGCCTGCTATTTCGGCATTTGATACGATGTCAGCGTAATGTAAATCACCGTATCATCCGTTACCGCAAACTTGCAGTCCATGAATTTCGGCGGACCCATTTTTCCTTTGGCATTGTTGCTGAAACCTGTCTTTTCTACCGGAATACCGAAAGCGCCGACATCCAGCTTGTAGTTGTCGTTTTCGTCGTGGAACAGCGACACGGCATATTCGCCGGAGGCAATGCTGTCCAAAACGAT
>JAISRS010000103.1 GCA_031273485.1 Prevotellaceae bacterium | reverse complement strand
GAAAAACCGTACTGCGAGCGTTTGATTTATATCGAAAATAAAGAGAAAATCAATGCCGACATAACACCTGCAAACGATACTGTTTCAACAATAACAATAACGGACAACAGGGGAGAGCCGGTTCGGGCAAATCTATCTATGTCAATCACAAACAGCATCGTTCCCGACGAAACATTTAATATTGAATCGTATTTTTGGCTCGAATCCGAAGTAAAGGGAAGGATTGAACAATCGTCGGCATATTTCGATACCGTCAATGCCGACCGGTTCAAGCAAATAGACCTGCTTCTGCTTACGCAGGGCTGGCGGGATTTCGTGTGGAAACATGTAGAAAACAACGCTTCGACCTTTGCCGGTCATGAGATGGAAAAAGGATTGAAAATAAGCGGTCATGTCAAAAAACTTGTAAATCGCAAGCCGTATCCCAAAGCAAATATTTCCATGTATGCGCCGCATCTTGGCGTGCGGAAAGGAACAAGATTCATTCAAACGGATTCTTTGGGTAATTATGATTTCGGATATATGAATTTTTTCGGATACAAACCGATACACTTTAGTTCGCGAACTGAAAAAGGCAAAGAGGCAGGCGAAATTTCGATTAATCCGCCGAGTATGCCCGCCGAAGAATTTCCCGTGAAAATATGGAAACAATATCAAATCGACAGCGCATACACGTTTCTTATCGAAAATCACAAAAAAAGAGAATACAAACTGACTGATACCACCGTTTTAGACCCCGTAACTATTTCCGACAGAAAGGACGGGCATCTGATCTCCGACAGGGAAATAACGCCGCGAGATGAGACACGCTGGATGTCGCTTGATTTTTATCTTAAAGGACAGGCGCCGGCGCTGATTAGCTCAAGAGTACCAAGTAAAGTACTTAACGATTTACGAATTACCTTTTATGATTCAAACGGTAAACGAATGAAATCAAAAGTTCCACACCCCTCAAAGATATCAATGAAAGAAGTCGATAGGGTCAAAATATACAGAAAAAACAGGTTTGTTAATGCGCACGAGGTTCCTATAACCGACAATCCGTTAAAATATACTAAATCAATATATTCAATTGATGTTTATTCAAAGCAAAGCGGATTTACCGAACAAAATTATGCTACATCACAGTTTGTACATGAAAGTTCCGAAGGTGCGCGTGTTATGACTATTGGTCGCGCCGACGGATATTATGAAGAAATTACTACTGTCGGTGATCCCCATTCCATACACCCGACAGGAAGTTCCGAAGGAATTCATACAACAACTATCGGCGACGTTGATTACAGTTCGATATCTCCGTTAGTTGGCGGATTTTATGAAGAAAGAAAGTTTTATACGCCCGAATTTCATTCGACCGCCGAGAGCAAGGATTATTTCGGCACATATTTCTGGCAAGCCGATATTCGCACCGATGCAACCGGCAAAGGTTTTGTGAACTACAATCCCCAAAAACAACCGTCCGGAAAAATTCGGATAGAGGGAATCACGGGTGACGGGATTCCGTTTGCCGTGAATTTACGGTGAAGGAATCATTACAAATTATGAAATCAATTAAATATGAATACGAAATACGCATGTAAGCGCCTTATGAAATACACAGTTATCTTGTTCAATCTGCTTGTGAGCGTTATTCCGCCGATTTATTCGCAGGATTCAATAAATTTATTAGCTGCTCAATTTTCGGAACCCGCCCGTCCTGCCGAAATGATTTATCTGCAAACGGACAAAGGGATTTATGAAACCGAAGAAGATTTATGGTTCAAGGCATACGTGTTGGACGCTAAAACACATTTTCTGTCGATACGCAATCGGACTCTGTACTTGCAGATGTTTAATGAAGCTGACGACAAAATAGTTTGGCAGGAGAAATATCCGATAGAAAACGGTATTGCATCGGGACATATATACGTGGATAACAGTCTATTGAACGGGGATTACCGTATTGAAGCATATACCCGCCACTCTTTTTTTGCGGACAGTTCGGAACGAACTTCTATCCGCAGAATAAAGGTATTACAGAATATCAATATGCGTAAAAAGGTTGCATCCCCATTACGGGACAAGGGTTTTCGTTTCGAAACTTTTCCCGAAGGGGGAAATTTAATCTCCTGCTGTCCGTCCAAACTTGCGTTCAAGGCGACCGATGGACATGGTTATCCGATTGAAATTCAAGGTGCGCTGTATGAAAACGATACTGTAGTAACAACATTTCAAAGTTCTCATGCAGGGATGGGATATATCCGGTTCACACCTTCGATTGGCAACACATACCAAATCCGTTTGTCGAATGATTCCATATATTCATTACCTAAAATTTATCCTCAAGGCATGACACTTCGATACGTCGGACAGGATTCGACACATATTGAATTTACGGTATATCAAAACGAAGGTCAGCCAAAACAGAAATTCTATTTAGCGGGACAGCTTCGCGGAACACTCAGTTGTGTTGCCGAAGGTATATTGAATCAAAGCGCCGGAATGAAAATACCGTTAAGCGCATTTTCGGGACAAGGCATAGCAGTGTTCACGCTATACGACAACGCTATACAACCTGTTGCCGAACGATTGGTTTACGTTCATCCTCAAAAGCGACTGTATATCGCAGCCAAGCCTGAAAAAGAGAGCTATATGACGCGCGAAAAAGTCAGCGTAAAAATAAAAGTAACCGATCAAAACGGAAAACCCGTAACGGCGCATCTTGGGGTAAGTGTTTCAGACCCGCTATACCGTAATCCGACCGATATTTTAACGCACTGCTATCTATTGTCTGAAATCAGAGGGAAAATCTATGATCCCGTATATTATTTTAACAAAGAGAACACAAACCGTCATGAAGCAATGGATTTGCTTTTGCTCACACAAGGCTGGCGTAGATATATCCGGCAATCGAATAATTCGATCTCGCACGGACAGAATCCTGTGTTCGATGATATTATTGGAGTACATTCAACCAAGAACAAGAAGTTTAAAAATCAGCAGCAGTTTATCAAGATTTCAAATCCTGAGGGAAAATCACTGTTAGTATCAACGGATTCTGTCGGATGTTTTGCCGTAGGCGACGAAATAATGAAAACTTTCCGTGGCGGGTATCTGTACTTGAAACCCTTATTGTCGGATGAATACAAGCCCATATTAAACATTGATGATCCATTCATGACGATTAATCAAACAATGAAAATGAAAGAAATCGTTTATTCACTGTCAAATCCGGATACTCCGAAAAAAAAGGACGCACACCGGTATATTGATCCGTCTATTATTGAATTGGGCGAAATCACCGTTACCGGACAGACAGGGATGGTTTGCAGAGATAAACATATTGGATATTTGGACAGTCTTGTCAGAATGAATTTGGAACCTTGGGTGTGTGAACACGGGTATTTGGAAAACTATCTTCCGGGTTTTACACATCATCATAATCCGGCCTACTGTCCGCATGCGTTCACGGCTAAAGAACGAAATATTCCTATTGAAGGCAAGGTTTATAAACTACTTAAATGCAAATATTATGATAATGGAACCTTTATTGTTACAGATCCAAGGAGTAGTATAGTTTACCATGGACCTCAATATACGGACGAAGAACTGTTGCGTATAAATAATATGTGGAGAGTAAAATCTTATTATGGCGCTCGCGAGTTTTATCAGCCTGACGAAGATGAAATGCTTTCGGCTAAGCCCGATTTTCGGAATACACTATTTTGGTCGTCGTCGGTAATTACCGACGGTAATGGAGAAGCAAATATAACATTTTATTGTTCCGATATTAACACTGAATTTACAGGACAAATCGAAGGGATTGGCGACGGAGGCTTACTTGGATCTTCAATATTTAATTTAAGAGTATTGAAAATGCCGCCAATGAAACAGGAATAAAGAAAAAAAATAAAGAAAACTTTCCTAAAATAAAAATATTTGACGGTATTTTTTTCTATCATCAACATGCTAATAATAGAAAGAGTTAATCAATATTTTTACGACAGCACACCTTTTTATCATTTCTATATATTTCATGATAGGAATTGTTCCACGTGGAACAATTCCTATCATCCAGAGAAAACTAACAACACAAAAATATCAGAAGGAGATATATTCGTAATACAAAAAGTCTGTCCAATAATTGAAGATGGCTTTATTTTTGATTGATTTTTTTTGAGGTACTATAGAGGGAATAATGAGTATTCCCTTAGTTCGGCGCAAATGTTATTAGACGTAATACATTGCATCTCTACCATAGTATCTTAAAAAATTTAGCCTTGTTTTTATAATAATGTACTTTTAATATTATCTAAATATATTTTCCAATGAAATTGTTCCACGTGGAACAATTCCTATCTTCCGAATGAAATTAATAACACAGAAATATCAGAAGGAGATACACCCGGAATACGAGAAGCCTGCCCAATAGTTGTCGGCTTAATTTTTGATAATTTTTGCCTTGATTCAATAGATAATGAATTAAGTTTTGAATAATCAAAATTTAAAGGGATATTAATCTCATTTAATTTATGTATTTTATTTACCACTTGTTGTTCGCGATCTATATAACCCTCATATTTTATAAAAATTTCAACAGCTTCCAATATTTCCTTTTTCTCAAAATCTATTATTCCTACTTTTTCCCTTAAAATATTCGAATTAGTAATTAAATCCATAATTTTAACCTCCGGTCGCAATAAAACATCAGAAAGTTTACGACTTTGAGTTAAAAGCGATGAATTTATAGATGATAAAAATGAATTTATTTCATCGGGAGAGATATTATACTCTTTTATAAAAAGACACAAATCCGAATACTGTTCTTCTTTCTCCAAAAATCTCTTATACCTCAGGTCAGATATTAAACCTAATTCATAACCTAAGCGAGTTAATCTAAAGTCTGCATTATCCTGACGTAATAATATTCTGTATTCAGCTCGTGAAGTAAACATTCTGTAAGGTTCATCCACACCTTTTATTACTAAATCATCTATCAATACTCCAATATAAGCCTGACTCCTGTCAAGAATAACAAGCTGTTCTCCATTAATAATTCTGTGAGCATTTATTCCGGCAATTAAACCTTGAGCTGCCGCCTCTTCATAACCTGTGGTACCATTAATTTGTCCGGCAAAAAAAAGATTCTTTATGAGTTTTGTTTCTAAAGAATGGTGAAGCTGTGTAGGGAAAAAATAATCATATTCTATAGCATAACCGGGTCTGAAAATTTTTACATTTTCCAAACCTTTAACTTTTCTCAATGCCTTTAATTGTGTATTCAATGGAAGAGAAGACGAAAATCCGTTAATATAATATTCATTAGTATTCACTCCTTCCGGCTCTATAAACAGATGATGACTGTTCTTATCTGCAAAAGTTCTTATTTTATCTTCTATACTGGGACAATATCTTGGTCCCACACCTTTAATAATTCCTGTAAAAAGAGGAGATTCCGAAAAACCTTCTTTTAAAATATTATGCACCTCTTCCGAAGTATAAGTCATATAACAACTGCGTTGAGGTAAAATATATTTAACATCAGTGTTAGAATACGAAAAATGTCCCTCCTCGTCGCCGACTTGCTCGTGCATAGAAGAAAAATCTACAGTTCTGCCATCTATACGCGCAGGAGTTCCGGTTTTCATTCTTCCGGCTTCAAAACCTAAAGAAATCAATTGTTCCGTAATACCGTAAGAAGATAACTCGCCTACTCTACCGCCATTAGTCTGAGATAATCCTACATGAATCAATCCGCGTAAAAACGTGCCTACAGTCAAAATCACAGAACGCGCTCTAAAATTAGCTCCGAGAGTAGTAGTAATACCAACAACGGAATTATTTTCAATAATTAAACTTAAAACCGTATCCTGCCAAAAATATAAATTAGGTATTTTTTCCAGAATATTTCTCCATTCAATGGAAAAAAGCGTCCTGTCGCATTGTGAACGCGGACTCCACATAGCAGGTCCTTTTGAACGATTCAACATTCTAAACTGTATTGATGTCCTGTCGGTAACAATGGCGGTATATCCTCCCAAAGCGTCTATCTCACGAACAATTTGACCTTTGGCAATACCGCCTATAGCAGGATTACAGGACATGGAAGCAAATTTAGTCATATCCATCGTAACAAGAAGAGTAGAAGAACCCATATTTGCCGCAGCCGCAGCCGCCTCACAACCGGCATGTCCTCCTCCAACAACTATAACATCGTATATTCCTGTAATATTATTCTCTAACATTCCTTAAAATTCTTATAAAATTCAATTTTGTTTATATCTAAAAAACTTTTAAAAACTTGATTTTTCAAGGCAGACAAGATTTTTAAACTGAAGTTTATACATAGTAAATGAGGATTTAAAAATTCATAAAATTGACATTGAACGCCCAAAAAGCAGTTTTTAGAAGTTTTCTTTAATAATTTTTCGTATATATTTATTTTTTCCATTAAACACATATAGCATATAAAGTCCTTCGGATAATGATTTTACAGGTAATTTTACACTTTTTTCTCCATTAACGGGTAAAGTTAAAAACAATCTTTCATTAAAAGAATCCATTAGTTTTAAACTGCATCCCGATTTGGGAATATCCGAAAATTGTATTGTGATACTGTCTTTTTTATTATCTATAACAGTATCGCAAATCACAAAAGTATCAACAGTAGGAAAATCTTTCACAAAAGCATTTGTACGTAAACGCTTAGGAATATAATAACCCGGATCGATGATCACATCAACAACATCAGATACTTTAAAACTAAAAAAATCACAATTAGTGCGAATGGGTACTCGTATTATAGTATCTGTTGAATCCGATTTTACTAATTTAATATCTATATCACTAATAAACAAAGGTGTAGAATTAATAATTCCTTTATGCTCTATCAAAAATTCAATATTTTTCCTATTTTTCCTATATAAAATATCAAAAACAGGATATCCCGCTCCATAATACCACTGATTAAAGAAAAGAGTAAAATCAATTCCGGTATATTCTTCCGCAAACTTTTTAAAATCTGCAACCGAAGCCGTAGAAAAACCGTATTTTGTGAGAAATCCGCGCAATAGACCGAAAAACTTCTTGTCATCATTTATCATATAACGAATATGATGCACCAAAATAGCGCCTTTTTTATAACTAAGCGTCATATCGAAAATTCTCCAATCATCATTCAATAAATGTTTTGGAACAAACACCGATGAAGTTTCATTTTGCGCCCTAAAAAGTGTAACCGTAGAATGGGCATCTTTCATCCAGTTCAAAGCATCGCTATATGAAGCAAAATTTTCCAACGCCAAATATTCGCTATAAGAAGCAAAACCCTCATTTAGCCAAACATCCTGAAAAGAAGCGCAAGTAACCAGATTACCAAACCATTGATGCGAAAGTTCATGAGCCACCAACAAAAAGTTAAAATCCGAAATGGTAGTCATTGTCTGATGCTCCATACCTCCGCCCAAAGGAGCGACACAATGTCCATATTTCTCAGCAGCAAAAGGATACGGTAGATAGAGTTTTGAAAATAACTTTATCAAAGCAGCCGTAGTATCTATAATAGGTTTATTTTTAGCCAAATAACCGTTTCTATTATAAATATAATTTTGTATCAGCACCGAATCAACAGTAACATCAGGAATATGTGCATAAATGTTATATTCCTGATAATCTGCAACTGCAATCGAAAGTAAATAATATGCTACGGGAAAACGGGTTTTCCATTCATAACGTAACTTACCGTTATTTAAAGATTTAACCGCAGTGAGTATGCCCGGAGCTCCTGCCTTTAGACCCTGCGGAACGGTGATAAAGATATGAGCCGAATCGGCTTTGTCGGGCAAGTATTGTTTGCAGGGAAACCATTTTTTTGCATTATAGGGTTCCGAAAGAGTCCAGGTAACCGGAATATTCCAAAAAACATTCCTGCCGCTGCTAAACGCAGAAAAAAAACTGTTTCCTTCAGAACTTTTTACATCATAATAAACAGATATTTTGTATAAACTTCCTTTTTCAAAATAAGTTTTTGATTGTATATAAATACAATCGCTTTTACGATAAAACGAAGCTAAAACTCCGTCCACCAGCACGGAATCTACGTTGACATTTTCAGATAAATCCAAAATAAACGATTTTAGATCAGCTATTTTGATTTCCGCCAAAATTTCCGCATATCCCCTGATATCCGGAATTATATCGCTGGCTTCTATGTCGATTTTATAAAATTTAACATCATAATCCTGATACCGGTTCGGTGGAACGGCATATATATCATCCGACAATTTAGCGCCGGAAAAAGCGCTAAAAAACAAAGAAAAAACAAAGAGATAAAAACGTATCATAAATAAAATAAGTCAATTAATATGAAATTTTAAATTAATTTCGAATCAAATTTACGAACATTTTTAATAATCACTGAATTTTTTTTTCAACAGTTCAGTTTGGATATTATATATTTAATCTTTTATTTAATTTTTTTATTTTTATTTATTAGCTGTTAAATCGGTTGATAACTTATTTTATCAACATTTCAATTATGTTTATTTTGGTGTTATCAACAGAAAATTAATAGGTGAATATTTTTTTATATGTTGATTTTCTTTCATTTGTAAATAGTTTTCAACAATGTTAATATCTTTCCAATGTTTAAA
Source organism: Prevotellaceae bacterium (assembly GCA_031273485.1). Lineage (GTDB taxonomy): Bacteria > Bacteroidota > Bacteroidia > Bacteroidales > UBA932 > JAIRLF01. Next base: position 2,541 of record JAISRS010000103.1, on the reverse strand, counting down.
AAAAATAGTTTATCAACAGCGGTTAATTGGTTAATAAAAAATGAATGAAAAAGAATATAAAAATTTGCAGAACAAAAATAGATACCGTATATAATTTTTTGTGAAATAAGTGCAATTTATTTCTACAAAATAATTATATTTTTATCAACAGTTTTTAAACATCAGATGAAAGTTTTAAGGGCTTTAAAATTTTTAAAGCCCTTAAATATCTTAGATGATTAACATTTTAACAGTTAGAGTTTAGTTTTTAGCTGAATAGAGCGAACGAAATTGTGATTGACCCTCTTTTCTTACATTAACATAAACGTTGTCCCATTGAGTGGGCCATCCTCCGATGGCATTTCCCAAACGAACAATTTTAATAGCGTGTTTACCCTTTGCCAATGCCGCGGATTTGTCGGTATTTGGATTCTTTTTCACCTTACCTTCGTTGCTAATCAGCAATTTTCCGTCAATCCACAATTCATCCGCCGGTGTGGAAAAATAGTATATTCCGTCTTCATTGATATTGCAATATCCTGTCAATACGGAGCTGTAAAACTCGTGATTATATATTTCCCTGTAGCCCGCAATTCTGTATTTTGATTTTGCAGGATCCGTCACATATTCCGTTTCATCGGGAGCCACGCCTTTCAGGTCGGATACTTTAAGGTGTTTTCCTTTAAAATATTCTACTTTCAATCCCGACTCTTCCGTTGAAACGGCGGGGGCATAACTTTGTTTTTCTACGGTTATTGTTCTCACAATGCTCATTTTACCGGACGGAAGTATGGAGCGGACTTTTAGAGTTGTATTATCCGTAAATTTCAAAGGCGCAAGATATTCGTCCGCATTATTGTCGGGTTCCGTTCCGTCGGTTGTGTAAACTATTTTAATCGGACGACTTGTCTTCAACTCAATCACTGCGCTATCGACAAACGCCGTAAAATCGGACGAAGATACGGGCTGTTCGGGTAAGGGAATATGGTAGTGTATATTATGTCCGTCCAAACGAACAAGTTGATTATTGATGCGACGTTCAAAATCCTTGTAATCCTTTTGATCTTTTTGGCTCCATGTAACTTCCGCTAAAGCGATTATGCGCGGATAAGTCATATATTCCGCATGGTCGGCGTCGTAGATATATTCCGTCCAGACATTTGCCTGAGCGCCCAATACATGGTGTATTTTGTCTTTACTCATGGATGCTGCAATGGGTTCATAACTATATGTTTCCTCCAAAGGAGTGTAGCAGCATATCGCCACAGGTTCCACTTTGGAATCGCCCTGATAATGGTCGAGATACAGCCAATTTCCGGGCGTCATAATTACATCATGCCCCATGTTTGCCGCCTCTATTCCGCCTTCTTCGCCTCTCCAGCTCATCACGGTTGCCGACGGGGCTAATCCGCCTTCAAGAATTTCGTCCCAGCCGATCATTTTTTTGTTATTTTTCAATAACACACTTTCTATTTTGCTGATAAACCAGCTTTGAAGCTCATGTTCGTCTTTTAATTTTTCCTGTTTGATACGTGCCTGACATTTAGGACATTCTTTCCATCTGTCCTTGGGACATTCATCGCCTCCGATGTGAAAATATTCGCTTTCAAAAAGAGGGATAACTTCTTCAATGATATTTGAGAGAAAGGTTATTGTTTCGTCATTACCTGCGCAATACACGTCGTTGGCGACTCCCCAGACGTTTCTCACTTCAAACGGACCTCCCGTGCAGGAATACTCCGGATAGGCGCTAATTGCAGCCACTGCGTGTCCGGGAAGTTCTATTTCCGGAATCACCTCTATAAAACGTTCTTTGGCATACGCCACCACTTCTTTTATTTGTTCATGAGTGTAGTAGTGTTTATAGGTATTGCCTTCGTCTTCAATTCGTTTGGAGCCTGTTTCATTTAATTTGGGATATAGTTTACTTTCTATTCTCCATCCCTGGTCATCGGTTAAATGCCAATGAAATTTGTTGATTTTGAACATTGCCAGCACGTCCAACTGTTTTTTGATATAGTTTGCATCAAAAAAATGGCGACACACATCAAGATGTTGTCCCCGGTATTTAAAACGGGGTTCATCTTTGATTGCCACAGAGGGTATTTTCCATGACATTTTTTCAATCGCCGACGAACTTTCTATTTCAGCCGGAAGCAATTGCATGATTGTTTGCATTCCATAAAAAATCCCTCGTGGCGTTTTCCCGTTCACCGTAATTTTTTCCGGGGTTACATCTATCGTGTAACCTTCTTCATTGAGGGGCAAATCGGAAACTATATTAAGTTCGATACAGTTTCCCGAAGGTTTTTCTGTGGTTTTTTGCAACGAATAACCGGTTGAACGGTTTATTTTTGCAATAAAAAAGTCGGCAACGGAGTTTATTTCTCCGCTGTTTACGGCAAAAACAGTGTTGTTTTTCAACAGAAACGCACCGTTTTTTTCTACTAACTCCATTGGTTTGGGAGTAATATTGATACCTTTATTGTATGATTTTTCATCTGTTTTACAGGATATTGTCATACAGCATAACGCAACGGCAGCAACTTTGACTGCGAATTG
>JAISRS010000098.1 GCA_031273485.1 Prevotellaceae bacterium | reverse complement strand
GGAGCATAACGCTGTATATTTATGCGTCCTGACCCCAATTCCTCAACATAACCAAGCTCCCTGAAAATTTTTGCTATCATCGGATTTTTAGTATATGTTTCCAATTCATTAAGAGTTGCTGTTGCTTTTCCTGCGGGTCTTGTCCAGTTTTCCGTTATCACGCGGTCGGAAAAAACAAGAAATTTGGCAGGGAATCTGTTCGAAAATTCTCTGTGAACAAGTAAATTCGCCACTATTTCTCTGAAAATCCGGTCGCGAAGGTCAATTCGTTGAGTTCCGGAAGGTGGCAAATAGAATTTATCAGGCAAATTTCTTTTTACAAAATTCATGAGCCGGTCGTATGCTTCTATCAGATTGACATATATAATATCACGGTCGTCATAACGCCTGTCGGGGTCTTCGGGCAAAGGATTTAAAAAGCGCCGGTAAGCCGTGTTACGGTAAATGGCATCGGTCTTATAGGCAGGACAATAATTGGAAATTGTATTTTCTTGTCCAAACAGAAGTGCGGTTGCTAAAATAAATCCCTCTTTCCCTGTTTCTTTGTCTTTTTTCCAAAAACCGGCAGAATGTAACAGTTCTTCATCGTTCATCAATTTCCACGGATGGTTCGGCTCATTAAATGCGACTAATTTACGGGCTTTTTCCAATGTGTTTTTATCTAAATCTTTGATTTCCAAAAACGGCAATACTTCACTTTCCGAGAAGTCTTTCCGTTTGCGCAGATAGATATTGTCAATCAGGCTGTGCCGTCGGGTGATGTCGTTATCGGCATCGCCTGCGCGATCGAAAATCCGCCCCTTGTAGCGATGTACTTCCGAACTTTCAGGCACATAAATGTCGATGATTTTTTTGCCGTCCAATTCAATGATTTTTGGTGCGAACAGGAAAGTGGGATTCAGAATTTCGGGATTATTGACCGTGTTAATGAAATTCTTTAAAAGCGATTCAACGGATTGTTCCCGAATACCCGCTATTTCTCCATTATCGTTTACGCCCAGCAGAATATGCCCTCCGGAACGATTCAGAAATGCACAAACCGTTTCATAAACCGCAGGGCTTATTTCCTCGGTACACGCCTTAAACTCTACGGAAACGCCTTCACCTTGAAGGATGAGATTTTTAATATCGGATGCTGTCATAATGTATAAAATTTATTTTGTGCCATTTGGCAGGGTTATTAATGAGATACTCTTCCGGACAAACGCCGTGGCGGTGCTGAAGAGAAACAGTATTATTCGGCATATTGTGCAAATTATTATGGATTTTATCAATCATATAAGTTCGATTTTAAAACGGCAATTCATCAATTTCATTTATTTCCCTTTCTACCTTTGGTTTTGGGAATTTTGTTTTATAATACGAGTTCAAAAACAATCCAATAGTTGTTACACAATTTACAACAAAATAGGTATAAATTGGACTATCAATTTTATAATCGTCTCTTGTCTTTCCATGGAAATCAGTTTTCTCACTTCTCATTTTCTCTATACCTTGACTGATTGACATTAATGAACTCCCTATTGTTCTTATCTCTTCCGGTATATCTGATGTCGGGAAAAGTTGAAAGACGTTTAAAATTTCACTTGTCAATTTGTATAAAGTTCCGTTTCCTTTTATCTGATTGTTAATTCTGTCATCTTTCAAGATTTCTTTAATAATACTTTCTAATGCAGAATTTGCTAACCCTATAGCAATATTTGGTTCCGACTCGATTTTCTTAAACGCACTTTCGAACGTGGAACTTGCGGTTGGATATTCCGCTTTAATTTCATTACGAAAAGTCGGGATTGACGGGATAAAATCAGGAGTATCTATTCCCAGATCAATTGCGATTTTTAAAAGGGTTTCAGCATCAATATTATGCAATGTTTTTGTTAAATCAATATTTTGATTCATATTTTTATATATGGTAAAGTTTTCCCAAGAATCATTGAAATTGTATCCTTCTTCGTGTCTATGCCATTTCTCAATATAAAATCTTACATTTCGATATTTCTTTTCAGTAAATAAACTCCATAGAGTGTTTTCAATATTTGAAATTAGCTCCATTAAATATTTAGGGGATATGATATTTTCCATTGCTATATTTTTATTTTTACCTCTCCACTCATCAATTTTGGCAATAACGTATCGCGCAATGTTGTTAGTGTACGGATTTGTTCTTGATTTGCTTTCATTCTCAAAAAATATGGGTTCACAAAATTATCAAATTCTTTAATATAATTAAAGTCCGGCAAGTTTATTGTATATGATTTGAATGTATTTGTTGTAATCGTATCAAAAACACTTCCATATGCCGCAGATTGTAATTCAGCTACAGAGTGATTAATCAACAAGTAGGTAAAGAAATAACAATCTTGATATTTGGGTTTAATCCCATAATTGGATTGACTAAAAGCCATTGGTTTTGAAAGCATACAAAACTTACCTACTGTTCCTCGTGCAGATATTAAAGTTGAAAATTGTGGCAAAAGTCTTGCCGAACTATTTTTTAAACCTAATTCTGTAATATTCTTCTCCGATGCAGAAACAAAACTTTTGTGATTTGTCGCAATATCACCTCCAGATAACCAACAAATATCACCATTCCAATATTCATAAACCGATGTTTTTGGTGTTCCTCCACCAACCAATTCAATTACATCATATAATATTGTTTCCTCCCACTCCTCCTTCGCTTCTTCCACAAACCACTGCCTGAAAAGCGTTTCCGCCATTTTTTCAAGTGTGGCGTTCTGTCGGTGAAGCAAGTCTATTTTGTCATCCAAACTGCTTAAAACGGAGGCTATGGCGCGTTGTTCGGAGAGTGGGGGAAATTCCCAAACTGTTTTTTTTACAAAATTCCAATCAGCACGTGGCATACGAGTGCCAGCCTCTCCTCCGTTAGCTATATTTACAAAATCCCAATTTGCAATGAAATAATACAAAAAGTTTTGCTCAATATCCTTCTTTGCCCTTACTACCCAAATATCGGTAGAACATATTCCATCAAAATTAGGCTTTACGACTTTTCTATAGTATGGTCGAAGTTTTCCGAATAAAATATCATTTTTCTTAAATCGAAATTTATTACTTGTTACATCGGTTGATTTTCCTATACTCGTTAATCTTAGACTTTCTTGTTCAATATGTTCTAAACCAATGTAATGTGATTCATTGCAACTTATTGGAGAGCATGTATCTTTAACAAGTACTGCAACATCCCCAAATTCACATTCT
>JAISRS010000079.1 GCA_031273485.1 Prevotellaceae bacterium | reverse complement strand
CCGGCAGATTTCCGCCCAATCGTCCACCTGATTGACGACTGGTTTACCAACCGCAAACTTGGAATCCTGTTCGAGGCGAAAGTGGGCAAAGGAAAACTGATGGTTTGCAGCGCCGATTTGCAGACAGATCTTGCGAGTCGCCCCGCCGCCGCACAATTCCGCCAAAGTCTGCTGGAATACATGGCGTCCGATAAATTCAACCCGACTAAAGAGATTCATCCGGCAATAATCGGGAACCTGTTCATCAACGAATAATTAGTCAGCGAATTTCCACGAAATCCGCAGGATTTTTTCTTTATCCATGAATTTAATAAACTATTTATAGTATGAATAATATTTTTAATTTTAAAACATTCTTTTTTTATCTGAAAAAGAATAAAATTTACACCCTGATTAATGTATTCGGACTTACCGTATCATTGATTTTTGTTATTTTGATCGCCATATATGTAAACGGAGAACTGTCTGTTGACAGATTTCACCGAAACGGCGACCGGATTTACGTTCTCGGATATGATAACACTCTGGATTATGCTTACCGGATAGCATACCGGATTCAGGAACGTTATCCCGAAATAGACAAAGTGTGTCCGGTGATTCCGTGGCCTAACGACAATACAAGCTCTGTCGGCGAAAATAAATTCGCTACCAAATTGCTGCTTGTCGATTCAACGTTTTTTGATTTTTTTGATTTCAAACTGTATGGCGACAGGAATGCCTTAACCTCGCCAAATTCAGCGGTTATTTCCCGTACTTTTGCCATGAAAGCATTCGGTAGCAAAGACCCCGTCGGGCAATCCATACGGCTGGATGACCTCTCGGTAACCGTAACAGGCGTAATGGAAGATATCAACAATTCGATTATTCCATACAGCGATATCTTAATCAGGATAAGCAACATCCGAAAGTTTAATCCGACAATGGACAGCGAATACTTTGCCAATTCGGGAGGCGCTTATATTTTCGTTATGGAAAAGGAGAATGCCGATTTGCGGTCAAAAACCGAGGATATGACGGATTTTTTCAAGGAAATTTTCTGGATATTTCAAAGAGAGATGGCTAAAAAGGTTAACCTGACGCCTCTGAAAGAGGTATATTTCTCGGACATGAAGGGATATTCGCTGCGACGCGGCGACAGACAGTTTGTTACTGTATTATTCTCGGTCGGGCTGGCGATACTGCTTTTCGCTCTTACCAACTATATCAATCTGACAGTGGCGCAAGCCGGTTTCAGGGCAAGGGAAATGGCTGTGCGACGACTGTTTGGCGCTTCACGTGGCGAACTGTTTGCGCGAATAATAATGGAATCTGTGATTTTGTGCCTCATATCTTTTGTGCTGGCAATATATTTCGCTCACGTTTTGACGCCTTATGCCGGAGAGTTACTCAATAACCGTGGTTTTTCGTTGAAAGCAATGTGGACGCCTGCCGGAACAGGGATATCAATTTCAACAGTCCTGATTCTGGGAATAATTTCAGGATGGTTCCCGGCAATGATTATTTCGAAAGTCAATCCTTTAGATATTACAAAGGGTAGCATACAAAGGAAAAATAAAATGGTTTTCAGCAGATATTTCATTATTTTTCAACATGCCATCACCGTTACGCTGCTGGTTTCGGCTATTACCATCACCTTGCAAACGCAGCATCTGATTAATGCGCCGCTCGGATATAACACCGACAACATATTGGATATTCCGACCTGGAGTTTTGATAATGCGGGAGATCGGGATGTATTTTTTGATGAGGCAGGGAAACTTGCTTCGGTAAAACGTGTGGCTTCCGGATGCGGAACACCTTTCAGCAGAGGTAATAACAATACTTTTACCCATAACGGTAAAAATATCGCTCTGCAAATTTTAATTGGCGATGCGGCATACTTCGAGATGCTGGGACTTAAGATTCTGCGGGAAAATCATCAGGAAAACGGCTACTATCTCACTCAATTTGCACTGAAAGAACTCGAAATCGAAGAAGACGCTTTGGAATTTGTATCCAGCGAAAATAACTACAAATTCAAGATTGCAGGAATTATACAGGATTTCCGAGTGGGAACTATTACAAGTAATTTAAATCCGGTTGCGGTTCAATTAAACAGGGTGAAGTATCCATGGAACATTTTGGTGGAAGTGCAGGGCGACCCGTCAGTGGCATACAGGCAGGTGAAACAAACGTATGAACGAATAACGCGAATGAATTTCACCGGTAAGTTTATCAACGAGCAGATTGAAGAAGCGTTTGCCGTTCAAAAACAGACTTCGCAGATAATACTCATTTTTACCGGTATTGCCATACTGATTTCTCTTTTGGGATTGCTGGCTATGTCCACGTATTTTATCCGCCTGCGGACAAAAGAGATTGCTGTCCGAAAAGTGTTTGGAGCAAGTTTCGGCGAAGTGCTGTTACAGCTTTTGCGCACGTTTCTTACATCTGTGATAGTGGCTTTTGTCGTCGCTGTTCCTTGCAGCCTGTACCTCATGCGCAGGTGGTTGGAGGATTATTCGTACCGTATCGAGCTAAGTTTATGGATATTCGTCGCTGCCGGAGTGTTCTGCTTCTTTGTGTCGCTGGTAACGGTTTTCTGGCAAAGCCGCATCGCTGCCAACGCTAATCCGATTAATTCTATGAAAGCGCTGTAAATTATGAATCTTATGGAACTTCTAAAAACTTGATCTTTCAAAGCAGACAAGATTTTTAAATCGGAGTTTACCAATTGTAAATGAGGATTTAAAAATTAATGAATTTAACATTAAACGCCGAAAAAGCAGTTTTTAGAGGTTTCTTTTAGATAAAAACGGAGAAAATAGAAACATAAAAACCTAAATTTCAGAACACATATAAGGATATTAAATAGAAAAATAAGATTTAGCTTGTTTATCCACAAATTCATAATTCATAATTCATAATTCATAACTCATAACTCATAATTCGTAATTCGTAATTTTTAATTCATAATTCGTAATTCATAATTCATAAAAAAAATAGGCCTTCCGTTAGGAGGAAAGCCTATTCCAAAATATATAAAATATAGAAACGACGTTATCCGTTTATTTTTTTCATGTGGGCAATCAGTTCCAACACTTTGCTGGAATATCCCCATTCGTTATCATACCATGAAACAACTTTCACAAATTTATCCGTCAAAGCGATACCGGCTTTTGCATCGAAAATTGAAGTCCGGGCGTCACCGATAAAATCAGAAGAAACAACATCATCTTCCGTGTAACCTAAGATGCCTTTTAATTCATTTTCGGAAGCATATTTCATAGCAGCCTTAATTTCGTCATAAGTAGCAGGTTTTGCCAAATTTACCGTTAAATCCACAACAGAAACATCTAAGGTAGGAATACGAAACGACATACCTGTTAATTTACCGTTCAATTGAGGAATTACCTTACCCACAGCTTTTGCAGCGCCTGTAGAAGAAGGGATAATGTTACCGGCAGCAGCGCGACCACCTCTCCAATCTTTCACCGAAGGACCGTCCACAGTTTTTTGGGTAGCCGTAGTAGCGTGAACCGTAGTCATTAAACCATCAACGATACCGAATTTGTCGTTCAGGACTTTTGCCACAGGAGCCAGACAGTTTGTGGTGCAAGACGCATTAGAAACAAATTGAGTACCTTTCTTATAAGCATCAAGATTTACTCCGCAAACAAACATAGGGGTATCGTCCTTGGAAGGAGCCGACATCACAACATATTTTGCGCCTGCATCAACATGTCCCTGTGCTTTATCTTTGGAAAGAAATAAACCGGTTGATTCAACAACATATTCAGCTTCAACAGCGTCCCACTTCAAATCTGCGGGATTTTTTTCGGCAGTTACACGAATAGTGTTACCGTTCACAATTAGATTACCATCCTTAACATCAATAGTTCCATCGAATTGACCATGAATAGTGTCATATTTCAACATGTATGCCATGTATTCAACACTAATTAAGTCATTGATAGCAACAACTTGGATGTCATCTCTTTTTTGAGCCGCTCGAAAAACCAAACGTCCGATGCGACCAAAACCATTAATTCCAATTTTTATTTTACTCATTGTATTTTTAAATTTTAAATATATGTCAAAAAAATTCGGCGCAAAGGTAGAAAAAAAACTATAATTATAAACAATCAATTTTTATTAATTGATAATAAAAACCGGAGATTAATGATTTTTTACTAATGATTATGGTGAGGATTAGTGATTTATCCAAATCAATCTTTTTAAAAATTACTGAAAATTAATCTCTGTTTTTCACCTTAAATATGGCTTGGACGGATAATGTTTTTTGCTTTTTCTTCTATTTTTTACGGAATTTACCGTCTTTTTTAGAAAAATTTAATATAATTGATTCACAATTTTACACTGATTTACAATAATTTCATTATTCGGATAAAATCAGATGTAAAAAATAATTATTATCGGTGTAAAATTTTTATACCTTTGCACCCGTTTTCGGTCTGGTAGCTCAGTTGGATAGAGCAACAGCCTTCTAAGCTGTGGGTCTTGGGTTCGAATCCCAACCGGATCACTAAAGAAAAGAATTTGTTTCAATGGGTTTTACAAAAGATAAAGCCCATTTTTTATTAGCGCTCTGCAATACAAATTCGGGCTAAATCTTTTTTTGAGGCGCTATGTATGGAGTTCCCTTCGTTCGGCGTAGCGATAGCCCTTCGGGCTGCTTGGCGACCTTTTCGTTCGGCGTAGCTGTCATTGCTACGGTGCAGCCAGAAATAATAGCGCCTCAAAATAAGATTTAGCCTTTATTTTAATCAATCCTTTATTTATCTGCGAAAATCCTCTTCCTTCATTTGGAGGCTTGGGTGGGGGGCTGGTCATCTGCGTGTTTGTAAGACATATTCATGGGATACATTTTCAATGTGTGTGCCTATAATAACAAAAAGATAGGCGGGGAGCCTACCTTTTTTCTAACCTAAAAAACTTAACCTATGAAAAACCAACTTTCGAGTGCAAAGGTAATACATATTTTTCTAAAAACAACAGTTTTTTTTAATTTTTTTCAAAAAAAATTAAACGTTTTTTTTGTCTTCAAATATATTTACCTGTTAATCAATCTTTAGTGTAAGTTTAGCAATTTTTATTTCTTCATCATTTCCTGTATTTTTTCCTTTAACATCCGATAATTTTATTGCATCAAAATAGTCGCCGTCGGGATTTATTTTAACATTTGTCAATTTTATCACCATATTTAGCGGGGTTACGCCAACGTCATTTGTGAAAAAAGTACCTATACCATAAGTATCATGTACTCGGTTTGCCACATATTTTTTTATTCGTTCTACCTCTCCAACATTTAGCGAATCGCTGTAAACTATTGTTTTTGATGTCGGGTCTATTCTGTTTTTATTATAAAACTCAACTACTCTATCTACAAATTTTATCGGATCGCCGCTGTCACAGCGCACTCCATCAAACAATTTAGCATGTTTCAGTCCGAAGGAACGGAAAAATATATCTGAGGTATAAGTGTCTGTTAAAGTGATTCCCAAACTTCCCTGAAAGACATCTATCCATGCGTCGAGGGCTTTAGCTGTCGCCGCCCGGTATCCATACACAGCGGCGTGATACATAAACCATTCGTGAGGCATTGTTCCTATGGGTATAGTATTGTGTTTCATTGCCAGATACACATTGCTTGTGCCTTTGAAATTATTTCCCGAATTTTCCTTCAAAATCTCCACAACCTTATCATGTACTTCAAAAGAAAACCTGCGTCGTGTGCCGAAATCGGAATAATCGGCATTGAGTTTTTTAAGATTTTTTGCCTTATCAACTGTTTTTTCCACGTAATGTGCTGGAAATTCTCCCGTCATTTTAAAATAAAGTTCGGAAATCAAAGCCATTAGCGGAACTTCCCAAAGAACCGTTCTATACCAGTATCCTTCAATGAGAACGTCGAGTTTATCTCCTGTTTGAGTGATTGTTACTTCGTCGGGATTGAATGTATATCCCTCAAGGAAGTCAATAAAAACGGGGTCAAAGAAATAACAGCGTTTTTCAATAAACTGTTTTTCTTGCTTTGTGAGTTTAAGTTTTGCCATATTTTCTACTTCAGTCCGTAATATTTCGGCAAATCCTTCGGGGAAATTTATTTTTCCTCTATCGAAAAACCTATAGCATACCACTGCTTTGGGATAAAGTTTTTGTATGGCAAGCATGGTGGAAAATTTATATAAATCGTTGTCCGTAAAATCTTTTATAATCATAAGATGTTTAGTTT
>JAISRS010000058.1 GCA_031273485.1 Prevotellaceae bacterium | reverse complement strand
CTTCTTGCTCGTGATGCGAGTGGTTTGGAGCAAAGTCTTCGTGAGATGCTGGCTTATATTCCTTATCCTTTGCATATCGGTAAAGAAGCCTATTATCATTCCCTGCTTCTGTTATGGATAAAATTGCTTGGTTTTGATATTGTAGGAGAAGTGGTTACGAATACAGGACGAATAGATGCTGTTTGGAAATTTCCCGGACATACCGTTATTGCCGAAATAAAGTTTCAACCACAGAAAGGAAATATTTCGGTTTTATTGGATAAAGCGATGACACAGATAAAAGAGAAAAATTATGTTGAACGCTTTAATTCGGGAGAAGAAATTTCTTTATTGGCCATTGCGTTTGCCGGGAAAGAAATAGGATGCAAAATGCTTCCTTATGGATTGTGAATAAAATTGAATCGTAACTTTGTATATATATTTTTTTTTGGTACTTTTGTTGTAAATATTTGTTTTATGGAAGTTTTGACTGTTGAAATAAATGATGAAAGAGCAATTTGCTTTTTAAAGGATTTAGAAGCTTTGAATGTATTGAAAATTATACATAGGAATAGTAAATTAAAGTATAGAAGTAATATATCTGAGCGATTAGCAGGTTCTATTTCTTCGGAACAAGCGCTTGTTATGCATCAGGAATTGGAACAAATGCGTGGAGAATGGGAACGAAATATTTGATTGATACCAATGTAGTTATTGATTTTTCGCAAAATAGGTTTAGCCCGACTGCTGCTAATTTTGTTGCAAAAGTTCTTGATAATTATCCGACTATTTCTGTAATTACCCAAATTGAACTTTTGGGTTTTTCGTTAGTTTCTCAACAAATTATTGATTTTGTTGATATTGCTGTTATTTTAGGAATGAATAATTCAATAATTTCCAAAGTAATAGAGCTTCGTAAGTTATATAAAATTAAATTGCCTGATGCAATCATTGCAGCAACTGCATGGGATAATAATTTAATATTGCTTACGAGAAATACCGGTGATTTCAAGAATATTGATAGGCTGCGGATAGAAAATCCGCATTTCTAATTCGCCCGTATCATTCGAGTTCTATCAGTAAATTATTTGTTCTTGCCAGCGCCTCATTAATATTACTACAAATATTCTCTTTCCCGATTTTATTAGCCAGCCCCGATTTATTAAGCATTTCCTTGATTTTATCGTTTACGCCCGACAGCACCAATTGAATGCCTTCTTTATGCGACAAACGATAAAGACTTTCCAAATTATGCAATCCCGTTGAATCCATGAAAGGAACTTTCCGCATTCGGATGATGCGAACTTTTGGACGTTTGGCGTCCATCCAGCGCGTACTCGCTTCAAATTTATTAGCAATGCCAAAAAAGAACGGACCGTCAATTTCATATACTTCTACTCCTTTCGGCAAAATTAATTTATCATTATCGGCTGTTTTTTCGGCATCCGATTCCATATTCAATTCATCTTTGATAACAGAAATATTGGACGTCTCGGAAATTCGTTTAACTAATAGTACCATAGCCAGTAAAATACCTATTTCTATAGCAATAGTTAAATCGAATACGACTGTTAAAAAGAAAGTAACCAATAAAACAATAATGTCCGATTTGGGATTTTTGAGCAGTGAGCGGAAAGTACGCCATTCACTCATATTGTACGCTACAATAATCAAAACGCCTGCTAAACAAGCCATAGGAATGTGCTTGGTTAAAGGAACCAGAAAAAGCAATATCAACAATAAAACAACGGCGTGAACGATACCGGCAACCGGAGTTCTTCCTCCATTGTTGATGTTGGTCATTGTTCTGGCGATAGCTCCCGTTACGGGAATTCCATGGAATATAGGCGTTACCAAGTTTGCGACTCCTTGAGCAATCAATTCTGTATTAGAATTTTGCCTGTCTCCTGTAATACCATCCGCAACTGTTGCCGAAAGCAAAGATTCAATCGCGCCCAGCATGGCAATAGTGAAAGCAGCAGGCAATAATAAGTTGATATTTTCCCAACTGATAGGAATAGTATCCGGCGCAGGCAGAGAAGAACTGATTTCGAAACGGTCGCCTATCGTTTCAATACCGGTAATTCCTGCATAATTTTTTAAAAGATAAACAACAACTGTCATTAAAATAATAGCAATCAGAGAACCCGGTATTTTTTTAATCACTTTAGGGGAATAAATAATAATAAGAATGCTTAGTAAACCGACTATTAAAGAGCCTGTATTCAACGTAGTAATTGCTTTTCCGTAGGCAATCCATTTGGAAATAAAATCGGCGGGAACATTTTGCATGCTCAAACCGAAAAAATCTTTCATTTGTGTCGTAAAAATGACTAAAGCAATGCCGCTGGTAAAGCCGACTATAATCGGATAAGGCATAAATTTGATGACTGTTCCCAATCGCAACAAGCCCATACCGATTAACATCACTCCCGCTAAAACGGTTGCAACCGCCAATCCGCCTATTCCGAATTGTTGGATGATTCCATAAACGATGATGATAAAAGCTCCTGTCGGACCTCCGATTTGTACGGAAGAACCACCCAAAAAAGAAACAATGAACCCACCGATTATGGCGGTAATCAAACCTTCTTTGGGACTTACCCCGGAGGCAATGCCAAACGCAATGGCTAAAGGGAGGGCAACTATACCGACAATGATTCCGGCCATTAAGTCGGCCATGAATTTCTCTTTGCTGTAATGTTTAAGCGAGGTGAATAATTTCGGCTTGAAATCGGAACTCACCTTGAAATTGAAAAAACTCATTAATGCGCTATTTAAAAAACGCTGCAAAGGTAAAAAACAATTGGGAAAAATGTTTAAAATAATCAGGTTTATTTATATCTTTGTGGCTACGAATAGATTTAGGCTAATAAAAATTATTATTATGAGCGAAAAAAGTATTAAAGGAACAAAAACAGAACAGAATTTATTGAAAGCTTTTGCCGGTGAAAGTCAGGCAAGAAGCCGTTACACTTTCTTTGCAAGTGTAGCTAAAAAAGAGGGTTATGAACAAATAGCCGGAGTTTTTCTTGAAACTGCCGAACAGGAAAAAGAACATGCCAAGCGGTTTTTCAAATTTTTGGAAGGTGGAATGGTCGAAATTACAGCCTCTTATCCGGCCGGAATTATAGGCGATACCACTCAAAATCTATTGGCTGCCGCCGAAGGTGAAAAGGAAGAATGGGAAGATTTATACCCTGAATTTGCGAAAATCGCTGCTGAAGAAGGTTTTCCTCAAATTGCAGCTGCTTTCAAAATGATTGCAAAAGTAGAAATTCAGCACGAAATCCGTTACCGGAAACTTTTAGCCAATATTTTGGACGGAACAGTCTTCAAAAAACCGGAAGAAATCGAATGGCAATGCCGCAACTGCGGTTATGTTCATAAAGGAATAGGCGCTCCGCAAACTTGCCCCGCCTGTTTGCATCCACAGGCTTATTTCGAACCCAAAAAGAACAATTATTAATGGGACACTGACTAAAA
>JAISRS010000047.1 GCA_031273485.1 Prevotellaceae bacterium | reverse complement strand
CCCTCTTTGCTTGCAATAATGCCCAAATTTTCACCCTCTTTCACAATATATTCCGTTTGTTGCATTTGTTCGGTTTGTTCGGTTTTGGCTGATTGTTTTTCAACAGCGCCGGACGAAGATTTGCCTTGTGTAGCCTTAGTTTTCTCCATATTTGGAGTAACAACAATATTGCGATTAAAATATTTTGATTCGTTATGTTCATATATTTCTTTTTCTTTTTCGATAAATGCGTTGGTATATTCCGAAGGAATCCGGAGTTCGTAAGGTCTTTCGTTTCCGGGAATTACATTTCTTTTATACTGTGGATTCAATGCTCTTAATTCATTGACGGGGATGTTGATTGTGTTGGAAATTTGCTCAAAATGCAATTTTGAACTAATCATAAATGTGTCAATCCCCTTTGGGACGGTTATTTCTTTAGGCGTCAGCCGATGTTCCTTATAGTAGGTAATTGCATAATTTGCAGCGACAAACCATGGGACATAATTTCTTGTTTCTTTTGGTAAATATTGATAAATTTCCCAGTAATCGCGTTTTCCGTCGGCTCGGGCTATAGCTTTCAGCACATTACCTTCTCCGCAATTATATGCGGCAAGCGCCAGCGTCCAGTCCTGAAACATATTGTACAATACCGTCAAATATTTTGCCGCCGCATGAGTAGAGGCAACAGGGTCTTGACGTTCATCCACATAAGTGTTGATAGTTAATCCGTAAGAGCGTCCGGTAGCCAGCATAAATTGCCACATTCCGGTGGCGCCTCTTCTTGATACCGCCACGGGATTCAAGGCGGATTCTATTATAGGCAGAGCTTTCATTTCCAGAGGGATATTGTAAAGATCCAGGACTTCTTCAAAAATCGGCAGATAGTATTTCGACAGTCCCAAAAGATTTTCCGTTCGTTTGGGATATTTTTGCATATAATACACTATATGATTTCTCACAATATCGTTGTATGGCAGCGCAATAATCGAGGGCATCGCCGCCAGTCGGCGTATATACACCGAATCGGGCATATCCGCCGGCGGGAGTTCTTCTTCTTCCAGCAGAATAATGCCGGTTGTATCCAGCAGAGCTTTTTCGATGTAATCGATTATAGAAGAGTTGTCGCCGTTTGACGTTGAGGTTGAAGAGGATGTCGAAGATGACGTTGAAGATGACGTTGATGTTGATGTTGAAGTCGAAGCGGCAGGTCTATAGTTATTGTATCTGATGGGTTTCAACTGCCTGTCCGATTCGGGATTGGTTGCCGAATTAGTCACGGCTTTCGCTGTGTCGGATTTAGTTGTGGTTTTAAACAGCGCTTTTTCATTTATTTGAGAATGCAGATGAGAAAATGCGCAAACAAACGGTAATATTAAAATGATATTTTTCATACGATATAACTTATATTAACATTCATGATTTTCAATCGAATTATTTCATTGTTATTCTCATGCTAAGACCTATAGCCGGCGAGCTTTCGGCATATACGCCGCCTGTTTGAGGCATTATTACAGGAGAGAATTTAAACGCCAGATTTTCGCTCACATCAAAGCTGCTTAATTGTGCAAAAACCGTAGCATCTATCACATTAACCGCATACCAGAGCGAAAGATATAACACCGCATAATCTCTGTTTCTCCTGAAATTGTCTCTGTAATTTTTTATACTTTGCAATGATAATCGTCCGTTAAATTCGCTCGGATTTTCGGAATTTCCCTGCGAATAATCATATTCCAGATTATATGCAGTGCGGTAACGATTATATTGCATACTGTTCAAATCCAGCCAGTAGCCCATGAATGCAAATCCTCCGTAAATCACCGGTATTTTCCAGTAATCCCCGTTATATGCCTGTCCCAAACCCGGCAAAAAGGTCGAAAACAAGGTAGATTTAACAGGCAAAATATCGTACGAAGTTTTATAATTTGCCAGTCCGTCAATCAAACTGCCCAGATAAACCAAGCCTGCTCCCGCGTAATAAAATTTACTTTGAGTGAGGTATTTCTCATTACCTGTTTTTTTGTACATCGATTTACTGCGTGAACCTCCGTAAATCAGGGCGATTCCGCTGCCGTAAATCACCGGTATTTTCCAGTATTGTCTGTTATAAGCCTGCGAATAGCCCGGAACAACAAGCGACGCCAAACAAACCCTGCTCACCGAAAGGGAATCTATACCTTTAAGACCTTTAATAAAACTTTTACTTACAACAGGTCCCGATATTTTTTCCGGCTCCGTGTTTTCCGTATTTTCCTCATACTCTTGTGCATAGAGGCTGCCTACAGGTATAAGAACACAAAGAAGTACGCTTATTATTACTTCTCTCACTATGTTTAGATACTTAGATTTTTGATAAATTTCTCAATATCATCGTCGGAAGTATAATTTATTACGATACTTCCTTCTCCTTTTCGATTTTGTTTAATCTGTATTTTATTATTAAATTTTGATTCCAGCAATTCCACCAGCACGCAAAATCTGTCGGACAATTCGTCTGTTTTGCTGTGACTGCTGTTTTGTTTGGCGGGTTTTTCCTGAGCCATTTTTTTGATTATCTCTTCAATCCGGCGCACGGATAGCCCTTCGTCTATAATTTTGTTTGCGAGTTTTCTTTGAATTTCGGGATTTGTCAGTCCTACAAGCGATCTGGCATGTCCCATAGAGAGTTTTCGTTCTCTTATAGCTCGCTGTACATCGGCGTCCAAAGTCAGCAAGCGGAGATAATTTGTTACCGTGGAACGTTTTTTCCCAAGCCTGTCGCCCAATTCTTCCTGCGTGAGTTTACATTCGTCTATCAGTCTGCTGTAGCTTAGCGCAATTTCTATTGCGTCAAGGTCTTCCCTCTGGATATTTTCGATAAGAGCCATTTCGAGGGTTTCCTGATCGTTGGCTATCCTGATATATGCAGGCACAGTTTTTAATCCGGCGATTTGCGCCGCTCTGAAACGTCTTTCACCGCTGATTATCTGGTATTCGTCTTCTTCCATCGCTCTCAGGGTAAGAGGTTGAATTATCCCGTGGATTTTTATGGAATCCGCCAATTCCTGTAATGATTCTTCATCAAAAGAAGTTCGTGGCTGAAAGGGATTTGCTCGGATTTTACTTATTGCGATTTCGTAATTTTCGACCGATACGGGCACATCATTCTTAACCTCTTCGGAAGGAGCGATTAAAGCTCCCAAACCTTTTCCTAATACATTTTTTTTTGTCATGAGGTTTATTTTTTATATTTCATTAATTTTTAAAAACTGTTTTTATTCGGAAACATTTTATTTATTTTATGAATCCTGTATATTTTTGTACTTTATTTTTAAGTGATATAAATCTCCGGTAAAAAACAGTTTTATTTTGAAAAACTTAATTTTCAGAGGTTTCATATCACCAATTTATTGATTTGTTTTTGTTTCTTCTGTTTTCGATTTATTTTTAGCGTCATTGTTTTGTAAAATTTCCTTTGCCATATTCAGATAATTGGCTGTTCCCACCGATGCGGCATCATACAATATCACGGGTTTGCCGAACGAGGGGGATTCTCCGAGTTTAACATTGCGCTGGATTAATGTCTGAAACACCATTTTACCGAAATGGCGTCTTACTTCTTCCACCACCTGATTTGCCAGTCTTAGGCGGGCGTCGTACATTGTCAGTAAAAATCCTTCGATTTCCAGTTTCGGGTTCAGCCGTGCCTGAATAAGTTTCACTGTGTTCAATAATTTTCCTAATCCTTCCAGAGCGAAATATTCGCACTGTACGGGTATTATCACCGAGTTTGCCGCGGTTAGGGCATTGACTGTGATGAGTCCAAGCGAAGGCGAGCAGTCTATGAATATATAATCATATAAGTCCTTAACTTTTTCTATTATTGATTTCAGTATTTGCTCTCTGTCGGGCAGATTAAGCATTTCTATTTCAGCCCCTACCAGATCTATGTGAGATGCAATAAGGTCAAACCCTTTCAGTTCGGTGTGAATAATCGCCTCCAGAGCTGTTGTTTTCCCTATAAGAGCTTCATAAATACTGTTATGCACGGTATTTACATCAATACCCACGCCTGATGAGGCATTTGCCTGCGGGTCGGCATCAATGAGTAAAATTTTCTTTTCCAGTACCGCCAAACTTGCTGCAACATTTATTGCAGTTGTGGTTTTTCCCACTCCTCCTTTTTGATTAACTATAGCAACTATTTTTCCCATATCAATTAAAAATACAATGGTTATCAACTTGTAGTACAGACAAAACCTGTTTTATTTTTATTATTTATTTTTACTGTACGTCGTGCAAAAGTACCATTTTTTTTTGAATTT
>JAISRS010000031.1 GCA_031273485.1 Prevotellaceae bacterium | reverse complement strand
TAAATATTAAAATAATTGAATCATGTCAAATAAACCGTATCAAACTCCAAAAAAGGCGCCGGAAACCGTTGCCGAGCCTGCTGTGATTTATCGGAAGACCGCTGCCGAAACTTCATCTCCCGACAGTTGGAACCCCAATATTCCCTTCATCGGTACTCAAGAGGAATGGTGGGATCACTTTCACCGAATTGAAGAAGGAGCGTTTACTCCTGTCTCTGAACTGCATCAACGGATATCGCAATGGCTGGACAATCAAGAAACGTAATTGCTTCTCCCTGCTACGAAAGGCATCTGACAGAAATCCTTGCATACGGTATCGACACATTCGGTTACCGGCAGGCAAGAAAATATTTCGATACCGTTTCACACCTTGTTGAAAGGCTTGACTGTGATTACACCATGTATCCCGAATGTCGCCATCTTGCTACCAAAAGCCGCATGTACCGCAACATCATTCTCGATGCACATCTGATTATTTACCGGATTACAGACGTCCGTATCGAAGTGCTGGATATAATCCATTCCGCATCAAGCATCCGCAAGATTCGCGGCGTTCGCAATATTCGCCTGTAACAGTCCGTAAGCTAAAGCATACGGTTAAAGCCCTCCGTCCCCCAACGGGGGAAGTCGTCCCTGCGGGACTTTTTACTCATGCAACAATTTGAAAAGTAAGTTCTATGTAGTCAAATACACCCAAAATATACACTTTTTCACCTGACTTCTGACATTTTTCAGGAGTTTCTTCCTTGCAATCATTGTCGCAATCCGTTCACGGAAGTGTTATATTAATTGTTGGTTATCTGTGTTATAGTATTGGTATCGAATAAAAATATTTGATTTTGTTTTGCAGTTCTAATCTTTATATTTAGCTTTGCGACTTACTTAATTGATTTAATAAAAAATTATGTCGAAAGAAATTTCTTCAAAATATAACCCTTCGGAAGTTGAAGGTAAATGGTACGAATACTGGACAGAACAAGGGTTTTTTCATTCCGAACCCGATAAACGCGAGCCTTTCACAATTGTCATTCCTCCGCCAAACGTTACGGGAGTGCTGCACATGGGACACATGCTCAATAATACCATTCAGGACATCCTCGTCAGACGGGCGCGTATGACGGGCAAAAACGCATGTTGGGTGCCGGGTACCGACCACGCCTCAATTGCTACGGAAGCTAAGGTGGTCGCAAAACTCGCCGCCGAAGGCGTCGATAAAAACAGCCTCACACGTGAACGGTTTCTGGAACACGCATGGGAATGGACGCATAAACACGGCGGAATTATACTCGAACAACTTAAAAAACTTGGCGCGTCGTGCGACTGGGAACGCACTTGTTTTACTATGGACGGAAAACGTTCGGAAAGCGTACTGAAAGTTTTTGTAGATCTTTATAATAAAGGATTGATATATCGCGGCGTCAGAATGGTGAACTGGGACCCGAAAGCGCAAACGGCTCTGTCGGACGAAGAAGTTGTCCATAAGGAAGAACACGGGAAACTGTATTATATAAGGTACACCCCCCCCAACCCCACCCAAGGGAGGGGGGCTATCATCGCCACCACCCGTCCCGAAACTATTTTCGGGGATGTTGCGGTGTGTATCAACCCGAACGACCCCAAAACAGCCGCTTTTAAAGGCAAAAAACTCATTGTGCCGATAGTGAACCGCGAAGTGCCGGTGATTGAAGACGAGTATGTTGATATGGAGTTCGGAACAGGGTTCCTGAAAGTTACCCCGGCGCACGATGTCAATGACTATATGCTGGGCGAAAAGTATAATCTGGAAGTGATTGACGTATTTAATAACGACGGAACGCTTAACGCACAAGGTCTGCAATATGAAGGACTTGATCGTTTTGAGGTCAGAAAACGGATTGTTGCAGATTTGGATAAATTAGGGCTGCTCGAAAAAACGGAAGATTACACTAACAAAGTAGGATACTCCGAACGGACTAACGTCCCCATAGAGCCTAAGCTGTCGATGCAGTGGTTCCTGAAGATGGACCGGCTTGCAAAGCCCGCAATTGACGCCGTTGCGGATGACGTCATAAAGTTTTATCCGCCGAAATTCAAGAACATGTACCGTCACTGGATGGAAAATATAAAGGATTGGTGCATCAGCAGGCAGCTGTGGTGGGGACACAGGATTCCGGCGTATTATCTGCCCGGAGGCCAATGTGTTGTTGCGGAAACCGTAGAGAAAGCTCTTGAAAAAGCGATAGAAATCACAGGAAACTCCCTGCTTCGGGCAGAAGATTTAACGCAGGATGAAGATTGTTTAGATACCTGGTTTTCATCGTGGTTGTGGCCCCTGTCGGTGTTCGACGGAATCAACAATCCGGACAACCGAGATATAAACTATTATTACCCTACCAACGACCTTGTTACCGCTCCCGAAATCATTTTCTTCTGGGTGGCGCGCATGATCATGGCGGGTTACGAATATCGCAAGGCGCCATGTTTCGGAAACGTGTATTTCACCGGCATAGTCAGGGATAACGCGGGACGGAAGATGTCAAAATCGCTGGGAAATTCGCCCGACCCGCTGACGTTAATATCGAAATACGGCGCCGACGGGGTGCGAATGGGTATGCTGCTGACTTCTCCCGCCGGAAATGACCTGCCTTTCGATGTCGCCTTATGTGAACAGGGACGAAATTTTAACAACAAGATATGGAATGCTTTCCGTCTGGTGAAAGGATGGGAGGTATCCGAAACAGCATCACAGACGGAGGCGTCGAAGATTGCCGTATCGTGGTTCGGTTCAACGGTTTCGAACACCATTGCCGAGGTAGATGATTTGTTCGACAAATATAGATTGTCGGAAGCTCTGATGCTTCTGTATAAGTTGTTTTGGGATGAGTTCTCATCCTGGTATCTTGAAATCATCAAACCGGCTTATCAACAGCCGATAGACGCGGAAACTTATGAGGTAACACTCCTGTATTTCGATTCTCTGTTAAGACTTTTACATCCGTTTATGCCTTTTATCACGGAGGAATTGTGGCAGGCTCTCTACGACAGGCAGGCGGGTGAAAGTATAATGATAGCGGAAATGCCGAAGGCGCAAGCAATTGACCCGACTTTGATGTCGGATTTCGACAGGGTGAAAGATATTGTTACGAATATCCGCTCCGTGCGTCTGCAAAAAAATATTCCCGCTAAGGAAAGCATCTCCCTGGAAGTCGTGGGCGAACATAACGCGGCGTTTAATCCGGTGATTTGCAAGATGGGGAATGTTTCGGAAATAAAACATGCCGAAAAAAAATCGGACATCTCGGTATCGTTCCTCACAGGCACAACGGAATATTCGATACCCGTTGAAGGCAGCATCAATGTGGAAACGGAACTCGCAAAACTCAAAGAAGAGTTGAAATATTTGGAGGGATTTTTAAATTCGGTGACTAAAAAGCTGTCGAACGAAAGGTTTGTGGCAAACGCCAAGCCGGAAATCGTCGATAACGAAAGGAAAAAATTATCGGACACCGAATCCAAAATAAAAGCCGTCAGCGAACAAATAACAAGACTTTCCAGATGAGGTCTTTGCTTTGGGGAATTTTTTATCCCATAATTAAAGGGAACTTCTAAAAACTTGATTTTTCAAGGCAGATAAACCGGAGTTTACGGATTGTAAATGAGGATTTAAAAATTGAAGTCGAACGCAGAAAAAGCAGTTTTTAGGAGTTCCCTAAACAAATTCGTGCGAATCGTTTATCGTAGAATTGAGTATCGGAAACCTCCGGCATGGTTGCAATATAAAATGAATGATTGTTAATAATATATAATGATGAATACAATAATTAAAAATGCTAATATTCTGAATGAAGGCAAGATATTCAACGGTAATATCTGGATCAGGGACGAGATGATACACCGGGTTTTTACCTGCGACGAGTGTGTTGATGTTCCCGACAACGCTTTACGCATTGATGCCGACGGGATGCTGTTGATGCCCGGAGTAATTGATGATCAAGTACATTTCAGAGAGCCGGGTTTAACGCATAAAGCTGACATATACTCCGAAAGCAGAGCCGCGGCTGCCGGAGGTGTAACCTCGTTTATGGATATGCCCAATACTTCGCCTCCGGCATTGAGCATCGAAGGGCTGGAAAAAAAATACGAGCTGGCAAAATCGAAATCTTTGATCAACTATTCGTTCTATCTCGGCGCTTCAAACGACAATATATCCGAGATTGTTAAAGTCAATCCTCAAAAAATCTGCGGAGTAAAGGTGTTTATGGGTTCATCAACGGGCAATATGCTTGTGGACAGAGAGGAATCCTTAGCGGCGATATTCTCCCAATCGCCTGTGATTGTAGCGGTGCATTGTGAGGACGAAATGATTATAAAACAAAACATTGCACGGTACAGGCAAATCGCCGGAGAAAACGTCACAACTGCCTGTCACCCCATTATCAGAAGCGCTGAAGCCTGCTACAAATCCACCGCTCACGCCGTTGAGCTTGCTGCACGTTACAATACCCGGTTGCACGTGCTGCATCTTTCAACGGAAAAAGAGCTAAGTCTTTTCGATAAAAGTTTCCCGACGCACATCCCCGACATAACCTCTGAGGTCTGCGTGCATCATCTCTGGTTCTGCGACGAAGACTACGCGCGTCTTGGAAACAGAATAAAGTGTAATCCGGCAATCAAGTCGTCCGGCGACAGGGAAGCTCTAAGAAACGCCGTAAAAGACGGGCGCATTACTGTGGTTGCCACAGATCACGCTCCGCATACCTTGAGCGAAAAACAAAAGGGCTATTTTGACGCCCCTTCCGGCTTGCCGCTGATTCAGCACTCCCTTTCGGCGATGCTGGAAATGTATCGCAACAATATTTTCTCGCTGTTTGACATCGCCGACCGGATGTGTCACTATCCGGCAAGGCTTTTCGGGATACACAAAAGAGGCTACATTCGCGAGGGATACTATGCCGACATGGTTCTTGTCAATCTCAACAAAGGATACACGCCATGTAGCGACAATATCCTTTATAAATGCGGCTGGTCGCCTTTCGACGGCGCGGCTTTCTCCACAAAAATAGAAAAGACCTGGGTCAATGGCTCTCTTGTCTTCGATAACGGAAAAATTGTTGAAGCCAACTGCGCCAAAAGACTTGAGTTC
>JAISRS010000026.1 GCA_031273485.1 Prevotellaceae bacterium | reverse complement strand
GACCCAGGCCGACCCCTTTGTTTTTCCCCGGTTTAAGGGGGAGGGCCGCCGGGGGCCACCCCCGATCCCCCCGGCCCTCCCCCGTCCGGGGAAAAACCACCACCGATTGGCCCTGCCACACGTAAGAAATAACGTTGCATTTGCCCATGATGGAGCCGATAAATGCGGCGGTATGGGAATGAACAATGCCCCGGCCCCCGAAGGGGGTGGCGTGGTTTTTGCTTATGCGGCGCTCACCGCCGCATAAGCAAAAACCATGACAAGGGACTGACGGAACAAATGCCCCAGTATGGGGAAAAACGCGGTGGTTGGCGGAGTTTAATGTTTTTAAAAATTGCGCAGCAATTTTTTTCCTGCTATGGGGGCGTTACGGGGGCTTGCCTCCGTAGAAGGGGGAAGCGTAAGACTTGCCGCTTTCGCGTCAAAGCCTGCCCTGTGAAGCAGGAATAATGCGGCAAGGCTGGAGCGTGGGGGAAGGCTTTCCCCCTTTTAATTTTGGTATTTACAAGTGGGTGCCAGATACTTATGCGTTATCCTCCCTTTCATGGTCATGGGTTATCATAGGCTGATGTTCAATGCCGACCATGCCGTATCAGTGCTACGATGTGAACGGTAGGTTTGTCCACCGGACATTGAAAAATACCGAGGTTACATTGACATGCCAAGGGGTAGTCCATATACTAATATCATGAACGGACAAAAAGAGGGCTACAGACCCGTGGGAGACCATGAATATTGATGAGGTACGGCTGCTCTATGTAAAGGGAGACGTACCGCCGGAAAAATATATCGGATTTTTTGAACTGGAAAAACGTAAATACAAAGTAAAAGCGGAGACCGGGGAAGCCCTACCTATCTTAATTGAGACGGCACGGTGAATAAAGGCAGCACATGATAGCAAAATCTGGCGTAACATCTTACACGATTACGAAACGGGCGGGGCGTATGTGGCCGTGAGGCCGTCGAAGTGCGCTTTGCTTGTTTATCTTTTACCGATAATGGATACACTGCAAAACCAGGCGCATACCGGAAGAAAAGTCGAAAAGCCAGCGAACCGCCAGAGCAAACGAAACGTGAAGGGACGGGCGCAATCCCAGACAAAACCGTTGCTTACCTACCTCTTCACCACCCCCAGACAGACTGGTAAGCCGAGAAAACATATTACGGTAGGACGGCAACGGAATTCAAGGATACATATTCTATCTCTTTTCTTCGTGGTTGTTGACCGATCATTCTTCCCGCTCGATTGTCAAAATATAGAAGACAGAGAAGGTTTAATTATGGATATAGAATACTTCTCATTTTGTTTTGATAGTATGCCGGATATTTCGATATTATTTCCTTTGCTTTCTCATTTTTAGTTCTAAGCTCATGTAATAATAAAGTTTTGTTTGAAGATTCAATTTCCAGGGCTTCTTTGATGTCCTGTGAAATAACACGGTCACAAAAGCCAATTTCAAATAAGACTATTGATGTATCATCTGGCAAACCATATTTGATTCTACGTTGAAGGCTTTGAAATAGAAGGATAACATCCTTATTTTCTTCACCTTTCATAGCAGCAAATTCAGCAATTGAATTTACAACTAAGCAACCGTCAAAAGAAAATATAGAATCGCAAATATTTACTACATTATCAATAGTGATTCTTCGTGTCCTTCTACCCCATTTTCTTGTTATTCCATTCATAGAAAAAACAGCTAGTATTTCAGCATAAGATTTCCCTGAAATCCATGCTTCTAATACAAGCCGCATTTTTTCAACATTATTAAGTTTTTCTATGAGAGGGTTCCTTAGTGATTCTAATACTTTAACCCACAGTAAGTCAAGTAATGACATTTCATCTTGCATTAGTAAAATGGTAGATTCGTTTTCTTTATACCATATTTCAATAGATTGTGCTTCATGAATACCGCGTAAGGTCTTACCATAGACTTGTCGGCGTTCAGGCTCCTTAATATTTTCACGTATATAACTCTCAATCGTATTGAAAAGTTCAAGCAATTGTACTTTTTTCTCATCATCAGCAAGAGCATAACCCAGTGTTTTTGTTACAATGTTTGAAAAATCGTTTTGTCCTCGTAAAATTTCTATTTCATCCCAGTTGGAAAGCATAAAGTTTTCTACAGAAGAAATCAGTTCTGATTTTTGCAATAGTTGTTTTTCAAGGAATTCTTCCGTAAAAGTATTATTCTCATTCATTTCTGTTAAGATGTGCTGAATTAAATCAGAAAAATAACTTGTAGAATTGAAATAGTTATTAATAAAATCACTGACTTGAAGTGTAATGACTTTATTATCAACTTCATTTTTCAATGGTTCAAATATCATAGGAAGTTTACTTATACAAGGCTCATTCTTATTTGGTTCAAGTAAATCTTGAACTAGTTTCCAACGCGAATTTTCTCTGAATATATTTCTATTATCGTAAATAGCAGGATCTGCAAAAATAATACTTCCTTCAGTATGGATTCCTGCTCTGCCGGTTCTGCCTATAAGATTGTGAAAGTCACGTACTTTTATCGGTTCTTCTCCTTGATTGACACTAGAAACTATCAAATATCGAATTGGTAAATTAACACCTTGTGCTAATGTCGATGTACAAACAATAAATCTTATCAATTGTTCATGCATTGCATACTCAACAGACATTCGCAAACCATGAGGAATATTGTTGTGATGTGAAAATATACCTAGTATTGCTGCCTTTGACGCAGGAC
The DNA here is from genome assembly GCA_031273485.1 of Prevotellaceae bacterium. Classification (GTDB taxonomy): domain Bacteria; phylum Bacteroidota; class Bacteroidia; order Bacteroidales; family UBA932; genus JAIRLF01. The sequence goes on along the minus strand of JAISRS010000026.1, from coordinate 6,148 downwards.
AGTCTATTCCAAGATTAGCTATGTAGAGATTTGCTAAATTTTGTAGCTCAATAGCATTAGGAGCTAATTTTGGTATTGAGAAATCAAGTCCATGATTTTTTGTCTCGATAGCTTTATTACAAAATGCTGTAACAGATCGTTTTGTTCCACAAAATATTGCAATACTGCCATTATCAAGCAGCTTTAATCCTAGATAAAGTGCTATGGATTTCCAATCTGATTGTGTTGGAAATAAATATGAGTTGTTTTGATTAGGATCTTTTTTGAGATTTAACTGTTCTATAACTCTAGGAACGAAAAAGTCATCAATGCTTTTTTCTCCTTCTTGTACATATTTTATTTGACCAAGTTGAGTTGTCCAGCTTACAAATCCAATCGTTCTAAAAGTTGATAATAAATAATCTCCTGAAACAACATTATCATTGTTATTTAACCATAAACCAATCTCTTTGGCATTTTGAATAACAGCAGAAATCAGAACTTTTTGTGCGTTTTGTGAGATCAACAGTAACAGCGTAGTGAGAAGCAATTCGTAAGTTATACCTCTGCTATCATTATCAAATTGATGACCTTCATCAAAAATGAACAAATTGGCTAATCTTGCTATATCTTTATTATGACTAAGGACATAGAGTAATTTTTCTGGAGTTACAACCAATATTGCTTTTTTACCTTGGAGTTGTTCAGTCGGAATGTCTATTTGAAAAATATCATTTAGCTCATCAACACGAATCTCCTTTTCGTCATGGAAGGCAATAGTCAAATCATTACTAATTTCATGACACAAGGCTCTGAAAGGTGCAATGATTATTGCGAGCGATGTTCTTTCGCTAAGGAAAGAACTCCTTATAATAATTTCGCTTGCTTTTGTTTTTCCAGCACTCGTTGGCATTTGAATAATGGCCGAGTGCCCTTTCAAAACATCTTTTTCGCCTATGAGCTTTTGTGAGGGCCAAATTTCCTTAATGAAGCTTATCCTTTTTATTGTTGACTCCCAAGTCTCTTTTGATAAATCTGAATATAAAGGCAATCTTACCCAACATGAATTCTGGTACTTGCGTTTAACAATTGCTGAAATAATGTCGGCGAAAAGAAGCTGTCTTGCACTACCAGAATCATACGCTTTCTTACGAAATTGATTTAGAACCTTAAACAATTCATTCGTTTCCATGCCGTCTGCAATAAATTCAGAGAATAATTTCTTTATTACTGGAACAAATTCACCATAAATTTGACTTTCAACAATATCTATATTTGATTTTGGAAATTGCAATAACCATAAAAGCAGTATTGATAAACCGTCTGTATCCAAATCTGGACAATTATTTTGAAGTTTTCTCGCCAAAACAATGGCATTGCCCGGTTGGTCACATAAATAGTATGTCGCTGAACCGACAAGTATTAAATAATCGTTTAACCTTACATCAAACTCGGCTTGTAGATACGAATCAAAAAACTGAGCTGAAAAACGCAGGTCGGTCATTGCTTCAATCAATTCTGATTCTGGTACGTCAGATTGATTCGCCAGGTATGCATAGTCACCGAGTAGACCAATAGTAAGAAAGAACAAGTTTTGTGGATGAATCCTCAGATCTATATTTTGATGCTGCTCAGGTATATTAAATTCAAGCATCTTTGCTTTTGAACGAGTGACCTTTAATATGTTTAGGGATTTTTGATCAGGCTTCATCGGCAGCCCTTCGATACAATTCATGCACTAATGGCATCATTTTCTCTCCTTTAACAGCAATGACAAAAAGGTTATTTTGATTTGTATGTGCAGATGTATCCGTCTGGGAAAAATTTGTTTTATTAAATACCTCTTTTTCCAAGAATGCTACAGCACCTGATTTTTCAATAAATGGCTTGCCTACTTTGTCCTGAAAACGTTCAATTAGTTGTTTCTCTTTCCTTTTTTTCTCGGTTTTATATCGCTGTTTTATTGCATTAAGCGATTCCGCTTTTCGCAGATCGTCTTTGGAAGAACCATTAACGGCATCTTGTAATCTGTTACCATCCACAGGGCTAGTAAATTTTGCCTTAACTTCAAATATAAACATCTCATCATCAGGAGAGAAATTGTCTAATTGGGATATTTTAAAGCCTATTAAATCGCTTGCCTTGGGAGATTCGTTTCGTATTGTTTTATGATCATATCTGGTTCGCGGAACAAAGTATCCCAATAAAAACTCAAGATAATCAGAAATTAGTAGTTCTGCAAAATCGCCAGCACGTATGCTTGGACCAAGTATAGAACTGCTGTCTTTTTCATCATGTTTTTCACTTGGGAATTTTAGATTGATAAGATAATCTTTTCGTGTCAAACCTGTGCCATTTCGTAAATCATCAATATCTTTATCAGCACAATATTGATTTCTAAAATGCGTAGCCCATGCAGAAAGAATAGCATCGTCGTTTTTATGCTGAAATTCGAATACTTTAATTTCTTTGCCGTCAGAGGTTTGTAATCGTTCGCCATTATCAATAAGCCAATGTATATGTGGCGGGATAGTTAATTTACGCATTTTCTTGATCCATCAACATTCCGAACATCGCTTTATTTAATCCTCATATTGCGACGGTCGCTCGGCAGCTATCAACAGATCTTCCTGCCAATCTTGCGGATATAGGTCAGGGGTCATAATCTCACTACCGGCAAGCATCTTGTAGACCATATTACTGTCCGCGGCCATGGCGGCAGCGGCTTCGCTTTTTGCTTTTACAACGCTGTCCTCCAGTTTATTGTCGCCCTTTACTTCAATAATCTGGGTAGAACCGTCTTTCATTTTTACGATAAAATCCGGGTAGTAATTTCGCAGTCTCTGCGATTCAGGGTCAATATAGGGTATTGCCAATTCACTCTGACCTTTTGAGGTAAACATCCCGGTAAAATAAACGGTTTCGACATTTTCGTTCCAGATAAATTGCTTGAAACATTCAAGTTCGGGGTTTGAATCAAAACAGTAGGTGTCGGCGTGGAAACTTTTCTTTACCACCGTGGCGTAACGCTTGTCTCCAACTTCAATAACCATACTTGGGTCAGCAAGGAATTCAAAAAAGCCATCACCTCCAGGTGTTTTAAGGAGTATGATATTCCGTTTTGTTTCAGTGGATGAACCGGTAATCTCATATAAAGCCGCAAATATTTTAGGTATCACTTCGTCATAGAGTATTTCATTATAGGCGTTTACCTTCTCAACAATCTTTTCGATCCCGTCAATCGAGTTTTCAAGAATCGCGTCTATCCGCAACGGCCCCGCATCAGGAAAATATTTTGCTATTTCCCCAATTACGCTAAAAGGTGTAAACACTTTTTTGTCCGCCACATCAACGGCGACAGTCTGTTTATCCTTCATGGTTTTTGAAAGGCTTGATTTATCCGTTACGGTAATTTGATACTTTGCCACATCGACCTTTTCAAGCCCAAAATCAACAGGTTTTATCAAATCCCGCTTTTTAATCGAATAGTTGTATCTCTTTTCTTTTATTGTTATCTGCTGTTCGGGCGGGATAACCCTCACTTCATACCGCTTTTTGTTCTTCTTTGGCCCATTGGACAGTTCTTTTATGCTCATATTGAAATTCTTATTTAATTCCGCATCAAGAATGTCGTAGTTATATTTTGACAAATACACATTGGCGGTTTGCTGACCGGGCGCGGCATTGTCCTGATTAATCTGCCTGAGACATCTCATGGTGCTCTGTAACACAAACACCGTTGAAAAAGAATCCCTGAATAAGGCCACTCCAAAAAGCGAGCGGCAGTCCCAGCCTTCTTTGCCCTTTTCGCAAAGCAGGATAAATTGTTTCTTATTCCCTTCGCTGCCAGGAACATCAAGGTCATTGAAAAACCGTATATCTTCGTCTTTAGTAAGGTCAGGGTTTCCATCTCCCACATTGACAAGTATCTTCGAGGTGGAAATATTATTTTCCGCCAATATCTTCTCAAGTATGGGCTTAACCACGGTTCTTATTTCATCAATGTCGGCGGCATAAATAGCCAATTTGGGCAGTAAACCTTCATAGGTCTTTTTCCCGTGGATTGCCAGAAAGCCCGGAATCTTGTTGCCCTGTTCATCGGTATGTCCATTTATTATGGCCCTTAAAAATTCTTCGTTCTTTACATTCGCAAAACCTTTTACATCGGCGTCTTTAAGATACCCTGCCTGTATTGATTCCCGCAGTCCATAAGCGTATACCACTTCCGGTAAAACCTGTCTTTTTACATACGGGGTGCCGGTATAGTTATAGCAAGCCACGACGGATGTTCCTTTTTCCTTTAGCTGGCTTGCCAGTATATTGATTGTTCGTCTGAGGCTCGTATTTGTATCGGTCTCGGTATCCTTATAGAGAGAATCTTCCAGTTTATTCCCAAAAAGGTGATGGGCCTCGTCCACATAAACGCCAATCTGTTGCAGCCTGCAAAGTTTTCTGAAGCGTTCATTAACAAGTAAATCTTCAGTCCCGATAAGTTCATCATCGTCATAAACGCCGGACAACAAACTCGGTTGAAATAATTTATCCGCGGCAGTGGCGGCAACGTGTTTTTGCCGGACAATTATTTTCTGAGCGTTTGATATAATGATGTTAAACGTCGATTTATCAATGGTATTAAGGGATGTACTTGTTTCAAGCAGAAAATGGACTTTTATATTGGCATCCAGAACCGTCGCATATTCAGGGGGAACAACCTTGGTCTTATCAAAAGTTACAATTTCTTTTAATGATTGAAGAACGGTTTTCTCGGGCGCAAAGACAAGAACATTCTGGCAAAATCTTTTATCGGCAGGGTATTTATTTGAAAGCAGAAACTCATAAAATATGCAGGTTGCCATAAGGATAGTTTTACCCAACCCCATGGTAAGGGCGTATATATAATTTGGATAATCTGTCTTATACCTCTCCATCTGTTTGAAAAGGGTTTGCGTTTGGGCGGCAATGTGGCCGTCAAACAAGCCCAAGCGGCCCTTCGCATAGTATGAAGCATCAGAAAAATCACCCTCTTTCTTTACCCACATATTAAAGATGTCAAGGAGCTGCCGGTTATCAAGAAATTCCTTGATAAAGACGTACATTTCCAGGGCTTGGAATTGCGGTTTTCGCAAAAAAGCGTTGGGATTTTTTTCACGGTCGTTATAATCAAGAAACTTTTTTGTCAAAGGATTATAGCGGGAGCGTATTTTTCCCCTTGCCATATCGTAAAAATACCAAAGTTGTTCATAAAAGGCAAACTGTTCGCTGTAATCCAATATCGCTCTTTTTGCCATTTTTACTTTCCTTGCTCCGTTAATTCTCTCAAGAATATTTCATACGTTTCGCTTAAACTGTCCCAATAGAGACCTGTTTTTTTATCCGCCAGCAGCTTGTAGGTATTTGATGTCATAAACGCTTCCATCACCTCTACCAATGGCATACTCCTTTCTTTGGCGGCTCTGGCGCATATAAAACCGCTAATACTGTCGATTGCGCCGTTAATTAAAGCATCAGTCAACCTCAATTTCCACCTCCTCCCTAAAACGCAAACAGGTTAAAGATTTCCCGGTGCCAAAGAAAACCTGATTGTATAAACGTTCTGTTTCAAGAAGGCGTATTGCCGTCCCCCGCGCTTCCCGTGACTGTGGATCGCCATAGGTTCCGATAAGCAACTGGTTAAGTACAAGTCCAACCGCATCATTAGCTACCGGTCCTTCAACTATATCATAGCATTCTTTATTTTGGCTGCCAAAGCCGCGGTTTTCAATAACAAAATCAAGCCATTCCGTATCTGCGCGGCTAAAAGTTTTGTAATTCAAATCGGAATTAAGCGTATACTCAAATACGCTTACAAATCCTTTGTTGGCATTAATTCGCCTTGCTTTAAGAGCCGCAAACTTAATTGCCTGTTCCTTTATTGAGGTGGTATAAAAACCTTTCCCAAAGTCCTTGTGGTCCGCTCCAAGCGAAAGGTCAACGTTACGAACAACAACGGTCGAACCATGGTATAAAAGGTTAGACATCTATTGTTCCTCCCTGTTCGGCAATATAGCGCTTTACATCTTGTACAATATAGTTGTTATCATAGTAGTGTAAAAGCTCATAATTATCAAAGAGGAACTGAATAAGCCGGTACTGTTTTGCAAGCATAATAAACTGTTCATGGGAAAGGGTG